>NZ_KB290537.1:0-3739 GCF_000282835.1 Pandoraea sp. B-6
CGTGTGGCCTTACCGCCCCGACGGCGGTGGCGTGATGGCGCAGTGCCTGCCGGCGCCGCACGCCAGGTCGCTCGGTCGGCCGCCAGCGCCAGCCGACAGCCGCGAGGCCCTGAGAGCGGGGCTCGAAGCGTACCGAGGGGATATCCAGTGCGCTATCGTCGCGTTGATTCGGGAATCCGTCGCCGTATCGGACGCGCAAACGCGTGCGGCGTTTGCCGATGCCGAGGTCCTGCGCCCAACCCATTGGCCTCTCGCCTGACGATGTCCGGGCTTGAATGTCTGGCCGCCATGGTGCGCGCCGATACGCTCCACCAGGATGCCATCGCGCTGCTCCAGCACCTTTGGCCGGACAACCCCATAGAAGCCTCTACTCATGCCACGCCGACGCCACCGCCGTTGCCGAGATTTATCAAACACGAGCCATTCTCCGGTCCGCTGGGCCGAGGCGTGCAATGGTCGTTGCCGCCGGATGTCTACGTGGAGTACCTCCCGGACCTGACGCAGAACGGCGTAAAGGTGTTCGACATCGACGGTGTCCTGTACGGCGCGACCGTGGCGCACTCGCGCAAACACGCGTCAGACCTCCGGCCACTTGAGGACATCCGTCGCGAGCGTGGGCCGGAGTCGCTGTGCCGCATCTCGCGGGGAACGGGGATCGACATCGACGGCATGTGTCTCGAATGCCACTCCGAGCGACCCGACGAGGTCACGGTCACGGAGCAGGGCGCAACGCTTACGCAGCATCAGCCAATGAACGCGTCGCCACTCGCTCGCCTGCGTGTCGCCGTCTATTCCCGTTTGTCTCGAGCGGAGGACGGTAGCCACGTGTTCTTTGCCTTTGGGCGTATGGGGCGTCTGGACGAGCATGGCGTGCCGCACGTCTCGCCGGACTCGCCACTCGTCGATCCGTCGGTGTATGCGCCGGAGCTGGACGGCGAATTGTCCTTCTATGAGCAGTCGACGACGGAGGGGCCGGTCGGTGGGCGTCGCGTGCGTCTCACGCTTGGCGACATGCGCATCGCGGCGCCATTCGGAACGTATCGGGACACGGATGGCGCGCTGCATGGTGTGGTGCAACTGACGAGCGACGTTTATTACCGCTTCGGGTTGCCCGACAGCGACGAGGGCGAATCGTCACGTTCGTCACGTCGGGTGCGCCTGCACTTGCGCGCGGCGAAGCACCGCGACATTCGCGCGTACCGCACGGCGCAGCACCATCGCGCGGCCGCCGAGAACGCGACGGTGCTGCCGACGATCGCCTACGGCGATGCGCGCACGTTTCTGCAGTTGTATCTCAAGCTCTGGCAGCAGGCGCCGTCTCCGGGGGACGTCTGGCGCGGGCTTGAGGACGTTTCACTGTCGGTGATCGAGGCGCGGCAAGCGATTCGCGACCTGACGCAAGCGATCGAACACCGGGTAGCCGCCGCCAGAACACCGCCGGCGTCGCCCGGCGCCAGCGGCTTTTCTCCGCCCCCCGGCATCGATGCGTCGTTGATGCCGATGTTCAACCGACTGTGGAGCCACTGGCAACACTATCCGGCGCAAGCCGAAGCGTTCATCAATGCGATCGCGAGGGACTTCGTCTCGCGTCCCGCCCCGTTGGCGGTATGGTCGCAATTGCCGTTCGTCGGTGACGTGGAAACGACACGCGATGTGCTGTCGATCTTCGAGACGCTGTTTCCCGGCATGTCGGGGATCCAGGCGCTGGTCGGCGGCACAGCGCGCGCGGCACGCGATGTCGGCGACCGGATGCGCGCGGTCTCGCGCAACGCGAATATCGCGGTGGCGGAAGTGACGCTCGTCGACGGCACGAGAACGATTTACTACTGCCTGTCGGGACTCCAGCGCACTACGCTGCGTACGAACACGCCGAGCGTGCGCATCGTGGACGCGGGCCGGGCGTATGCGCGGCGGGACCACAATGTCATCGCCCAACGCCGCACAGCAGCCCGCTCGGGAGAGGAGGTCATTTTCACCGAGCCGCCCGAACTGCGTCTGGCAATGGCCGACGCGGACCTGCCGACGTTCAACG
Organism: Pandoraea sp. B-6; assembly: GCF_000282835.1. Taxonomy (NCBI): domain Bacteria; kingdom Pseudomonadati; phylum Pseudomonadota; class Betaproteobacteria; order Burkholderiales; family Burkholderiaceae; genus Pandoraea; species Pandoraea sp. B-6. Next base: position 2,033 of record NZ_KB290537.1, read on the forward strand.
CCGCCACGGGCGGGGTGCGGTCCCGCACGCTCGATACGGAGCGGATGATTCTGGCGCAGATCTATGCGGATTACCCGGTGGGCGAGAACGTCGTTCGCTCGATCGTGCTGTGCTCGCGTCTGCCGTTCTGCGACTCGTGTGCCGTCAATCTCGCCATGGTGCCGTACCACTATCCCGACGCTGAGCTGCGCTTCTACTATGTGGCCCCATCGCCGCGCGATCGCCGAACACAACCCGATGCCACGCCGGCGCCCCTTGCGGTGACGGTGTCGGCCGCGCTGGCCGGGCAGGCGAGAACCCACGCACACGCGCGCGACCCGGATGATCGGCACGCGCATTCCAGCCTGTAAGCGCGACGTCGGATCGATTTTCCAATATATTGACCGCTCTCGACGCCGCTTTTGGCGCCACTTCTGACGCCTGTTGCGGCGCCTGACGACTTCCCGGTTCGCCGTCCGCCCGTCGAGGGGCTTGCGGACCGAGGGCTGAGCCTAAGGGCAAAGGAACGATGCACGCATGACGGCGCCTTACGCTCCAGCACAAGCGCCCGCCATCGGATTGGGCGGTGCGGCGCGAGATCTCTACCGCGCGCTCTGGCGTCACGCCCACGGCGTGCGGCTGCATTTGCTCGGCGCCGCCGGCCTGTTGTCGGCTGCACAGTTGTTGCGTCTGACCATGCCGTGGCTGGCGGCACAGGCGATTAATGCGCTGCAACAAGGCGACATGACGACGGCGGGCCGCTGGATCGTCTATCTGGTCGGTGTCTATCTGGTGTCGTGGCTGCTCCACGGCCCGGGCCGGATACTCGAGCGCAACGTCGGGGTTCGCGTGCGTGTCCGGCTGGCCGATCAACTGTATGCACGGATCGCCACCGCGCCGCTCGCATGGCGCGATGGCCGCCACTCCGGCGAGTTGCAGCACCGCGTCGTGCAATCCAGTCGCGCGCTGTCCGACTTCGCCCAGAATCAATTCGGCTATCTACAAAGCGCCTTCAATTTTGTCGGACCGCTGGTGGCGCTCGCATTGCTATCTCGCACCAGCGGTGTGATTGCTGTGACGGGCTATGTCGTCGTGGCGCTCATCATCCTGCGGTTCGACCGTGTTCTGATGCAGCTCGCGCGCGCAGAGAACGACGCCGAACGGCGCTACGCCGCCGCATTGCTCGACTTCGTCGGCAATGCGGGCACGGTGATCGGCCTGCGCCTGCAGGCAGCGTCTCGCAAAGTGCTGGGGCGTCGCATGGAGACGGTGATGGCGCCGCTGCGTCGCGCCGTCGTGGTGAACGAGGGCAAATGGTTCGCCGTCGATATTCTCGGCATGGGGCTGACTTGGATCCTGGTCGTCGTCTACGTGTTGCAGTCGCGCCAGCCGGGGCAGGCGGTGTTGCTCGGCACGGTATTCATGATCTACCAATACGCACAGCAGGCGGCGACGGTGGTCGGTGCGATGGCGTCGAACTTCCAGAGCTTCGCCCGCATGCACACGGATTTCGGCAGCGCCGCGCCGATCTGGGCGGCACCGGGCGAGCCCGACGCGATCGCCCCCGCTGTCGTGCCTGATGCGCCGTGGGCGATGCTGACACTGCGCGGCGTGTCGTGGCATTACGCCGACGATACGCGTGGCGGACTTCATAGCGTTGACCTCGTGCTCCGGCGCGGCTCCCGCGTGGCGCTCGTTGGCCCCAGCGGTGGCGGCAAGAGCACACTG
>NZ_KB290537.1:3749-61544 GCF_000282835.1 Pandoraea sp. B-6
CGCCGGACTCTATCTCCCGCAGCACGGCCAATTGCTGCGCGACGGCGCGTCAACGCCGTGGGCCGATCTGCGCACGCTGGCCACACTGATTCCGCAGGAAGCCGAAGTGTTCGAGGCGAGCGTGGAGGAGAACCTGACGTTTGGGGAACCGGCCGACGCGCAGTCCGTGCAGGCCGCCGTGCATGCGGGGGCATTCGACGATGTCCTCCAGCATCTTCCTGAGGGCCTGGCCAGCACGCTCAACGAGCGCGGCGGCAACCTTTCTGGCGGTCAGCGACAACGGCTCGCGCTCGCGCGGGGCGCGCTGGCAGCGCGAGGGAGTTCGCTATTGCTGCTCGACGAACCGACCAGCGCGCTCGACCCGCTAGCCGAGGCACGGGTATTCGATCGCCTGTATGAAGCGTTCCCGAACGCCTGCATCGTCGCGTCGGTGCACCGGCCGAGTCTGCTCGATCGTTTCGACACCCTCGTGGTCATGGACGGGGGACGCGTTGTCGACGCCGGCCCGCGCGACGAGGTGCTGGCCCGACGGACCTAGTCCAAAGCGCTATATCAGCAAGGATATAGCGCTTTGCGCCGCCATCCGGGCGGGCAACGTCAAGCAGACACGGGGCACGGCTTATATAGCACTACAAGAAATATCGACACGTGTTGAGCCAACGCAAACCTTCGATGCGACGCGCTTTACGTGACGCAGGCGAAGGAGAATAATCGCCTCGTATTCGAAGACCCGACTGCGCAGTCGTTGCCTTAAGCCGGCGGGAACCGCCCCCCAACACTTCGGAATCGTGTGGCGTTCCCGCTTTCGCTCGCCTGTCGGCGCAGTCTTGCGCCGACTCATGCCAGGGAAACGCCATGAGTCATTTCGTTGACCGTCTTCGTTTTTTCACGTCTTCACGTCCCCAGTTCTCCGAGGGGCACGGCGCCACGACCGATGAAGACCGCCACTGGGAAGACGCTTACCGTCAACGCTGGCAATTCGACAAGATCGTGCGCTCGACGCATGGGGTCAATTGCACCGGGTCCTGCTCCTGGAAGGTGTATGTCAAAGGCGGCATCGTCACCTGGGAAACGCAGCAGACCGATTACCCCCGCACACGCCCCGACATGCCGAACCATGAGCCACGTGGCTGCTCGCGCGGCGCATCGTACTCCTGGTATCTCTACAGCGCCAATCGTCTCAAGTATCCGCTCGTGCGCAGCGCACTCGTGTCGCGCTGGCGCGACGCGCGCAAGTCGCTCGCGCCGGTCGAGGCGTGGGCCTCCATCGTGGAAAACGAGGCGTCACGCCGTGCCTATCAGGCCCGTCGCGGCCTCGGTGGCTTTGTGCGTGCCTCGTGGGACGAGGTCAATGAGATCGTTGCCGCCGCCAATGTCTACACGGTCAAGCGCTATGGCCCGGATCGCGTCACCGGCTTTTCGCCGATTCCGGCGATGTCGATGGTGTCGTATGCCGCGGGCGCGCGTTATCTGTCGCTGATTGGCGGCGTCTGCCTGAGCTTCTACGACTGGTACTGCGATCTGCCGCCGGCCTCGCCGCAAACGTGGGGCGAGCAGACGGACGTGCCTGAGTCGGCCGACTGGTACAACTCGACGTTCATTGTGATGTGGGGCTCGAACGTGCCGCAGACGCGCACGCCGGACGCCCACTTCATGACCGAGGTGCGCTACAAGGGCACCAAGATCGTGTCGATTTTCCCCGACTACGCGGAAGGGGCGAAGTTCGGTGACCTGTGGCTGCATCCGAAGCAGGGCACCGATGCCGCGCTGGCGCTCGCCATGGGACACGTGATCCTCAACGAGTTTCATCTGGCCGGCAAGAGCGATTACTTCATCGACTACTGCCGACGCTTCACGGACATGCCGTGTCTCGTTCGGATGGTCAAGCAGGGCGACGGCTACGTGCCGGAGCGCCAACTGCGCGCGGCCGACTTCGACGGCGCGCTGGGCCAACCGCACAACGCCGACTGGAAGACGGTCGTGATCGATGAGCTGAGCGGTGATTTCGTCGCGCCGGTCGGCTCGATCGGTTATCGCTGGGCACAGGGCGACGACGCCAACCAGGGGAAGTGGAACCTGCGCGAAGAGGGCCCCGATGGCAAGCCCATCCAGCCGTGCCTCACGCTGGTGAAGGGCCACGACGAGGTCGTGCCCGTGCTCTTTCCCTATTTCGGCAACCAGCCTCATGCGCATTTCACCTGCACGTCGCACGCCTCCGTGCAGCGCCGCAATGTCGGTGTGCGCCGCATCCAGACCACCGAAGGCGAAGTGCTGGTGGCAACCGTCTACGACCTGTTCATCGCGAACTACGGGCTCGATCAGGGCCTCGGCGGCGAACACATCGCCCACACCTACGACGACGATGTGCCCTACACCCCGGCGTGGCAGGAAGCGATCACCGGCGTCAAGCGGGAAGACGTGATTTCGGTGGCCCGCCAGTTCGCCGAGAACGCGCACAAGACGCAGGGCAAGTCGATGGTCATCATCGGGGCCGGTATCAATCACTGGTTCCACATGGATATGTCGTACCGCGCGATCATCAATATGCTGGTGATGTGCGGATGCATCGGGAAATCCGGCGGCGGCTGGTCGCACTATGTCGGCCAGGAAAAGCTCCGCCCGCAAACGGGCTGGACGCCGCTTGCGTTCGGGCTCGACTGGCACCGCCCGCCGCGCCAGATGAACGCAACGTCGTACTTCTATGCGCACACGGACCAGTGGCGTTACGACAACAGCGATCCGTCGGGCTTGCTCTCGCCGCTTGCTGATAAGACGCCGTTCCACGGACGCCCCATTGACTACAACGTGCGCGCCGAGCGCATGGGCTGGCTGCCGACGGCGCCTCAACTGCAGACCAATCCGCTCGATGTCGGCCGCTCGCTGCCCGACCCGTCGAAGGCGGGCCAGTATGTGGCGAACGCCCTCAAGGACGGCACGCTGCGCATGGCGTGTACCGACCCGGATCACCCCGACAACTTCCCGCGCAATCTGTTCGTGTGGCGCTCGAATCTGCTCGGGTCGTCAGGCAAGGGGCATGAGTACTTCCTGAAGCACCTGCTGGGCACCACGCACGGCGTGCAGGGCGAAGATATCGGCAAGAGCCACGGTGCCCGTCCGGAAGAAGTCAAATGGCGCGACGAAGCGCCCAAGGGAAAGCTTGACCTGCTCGTGACGCTGGACTTCCGGATGTCCACCACATGCATGTATTCCGACATCGTGCTGCCCACCGCCACGTGGTACGAGAAGGACGATCTGAACACGTCCGACATGCATCCGTTCATTCACCCGCTCTCGGCCGCCGTCGATCCGGCGTGGCAGGCGCGCAGCGACTGGGAGATCTTCAAGGGCATCGCGAAGCGCTTCTCCGAATTGTGCGACGGCCATCTCGGCAACGAGACGGACGTGGTGCTCGCGCCCATCGCGCACGATGCCCCCGGCGAACTCGCGCAACCGTATGAGGTGAAGGACTGGGGCGCGGGGCAGTGTGACCCGGTGCCGGGCAAGACCGCGCAAGGCGTGGTCGTCGTCAAGCGCGACTATCCGAACACCTACAGTAAATTCACGTCGCTCGGCCCGTTGATGGATTCGCTCGGCAACGGCGGCAAGGGCATTCAGTGGGAGACGCACGAGGAGATCGACCTGCTCGGGCAGCTCAATTACAAGGTCTCGGAGGCCGGGGTGTCGAACGGCAGGCCGCGCATCGAGTCGGCGCTCGACGCCGCCGAGGTCATTCTCACGCTGGCGCCCGAGACCAATGGCGAGGTGGCCGTGCGGGCGTGGCAGGCACTCACGAAAGTCACTGGCCTGTCGCACAAGCATCTTGCCGAAGCCCGCGCCGACGAGAAGATCCGCTTCCGCGATATTCAGGCCCAGCCACGCAAGATCATTTCGTCGCCCACCTGGAGCGGGATCGAATCGGAGCACGTGTCGTATAACGCCGGTTACGTCAATGTCCATGAACTCGTGCCATGGCGCACGTTGAGCGGACGTCAGCAGCTCTACCAGGACCATCCGTGGATGCGGGCGTTCGGCGAATCGCTGTGCGTCTACAAGCCACCCATCGACACGGGCAGCTATGCGCACATGCTCGGCCAGCGCAGCAACGGCAATCCCGAAAAGGTGCTCAACTTCCTCACGCCGCACCAGAAGTGGGGCATCCACAGCACCTACACCGACAACTTGCTGATGCTGACCATGTCGCGCGGCGGACCGATCGTATGGATGTCGGAGGCCGACGCGCGCGAGTTGGACATCGTGGACAACGACTGGATCGAGTGCTTCAACGCGAACGGGGCGTTGTGCGCCCGTGCCGTGGTGAGTCAGCGGATTCCAAGCGGGGCCGTGATGATGTACCACGCGCAGGAGAAGATCGTGAATACGCCGGGCTCGGAGATCACCGGCACGCGCGGCGGCATTCACAATTCGGTCACGCGCATCAGCGTCAAGCCGACCCATATGATCGGCGGGGACGCCCAGCTTTCGTACGGCTTCAACTACTACGGCACTGTCGGCTCGAACCGCGACGAATTCCTGGTAGTGCGCAAGATGAATCGTATCGACTGGCTCGACGATACCGCCGACCAGGTGCTCGTGCCCCCGACCGGAGAACGCCAATGAAAGTGCGTGCGCAGATTGCCATGGTGCTCAATCTGGACAAGTGCATCGGCTGCCATACCTGTTCGATTACGTGCAAGAACGTCTGGACGAGCCGCGAAGGCATGGAATACGCCTGGTTCAACAACGTCGAGACCAAGCCGGGCATCGGCTATCCGAAAGACTGGGAGAACCAGAAACGCTGGCGCGGCGGCTGGACGCGCAAGGCCAACGGCAAGCTCGAACCGCTGCAGGGTGGCAAGCTCAAGCTGCTCGCCAGCATTTTCGCCAATCCGCATCTGCCGGAGATCGACGATTATTACGAGCCGTTCACATTCGACTACGGTCATCTGCAGACCGCCTCGGATGCGAAAGCCATGCCGGTGGCGCGGCCGCGCTCGCTGGTCACCGGCGAGCGCATGGAGAAGATCGAGTGGGGACCGAACTGGGAAGAGATTCTCGGCGGCGAGTTCGCCAAACGCTCGCAGGACTACAACTTCGAAGCGGTGCAGAAGGACATCTACGGCCAGTTCGAGAACACCTTCATGATGTACCTGCCGCGCCTGTGCGAACACTGCCTGAACCCGGCGTGTGTCGCATCGTGCCCCTCGGGCTCGATCTACAAGCGCGAGGAGGACGGCATCGTGCTCGTCGACCAGGACAAGTGCCGCGGCTGGCGCATGTGCGTGTCGGGTTGCCCGTACAAGAAGATCTACTACAACTGGCACAGCGGCAAAGCCGAGAAGTGCATCTTCTGCTACCCGCGCATCGAAGCGGGGCAGCCGACCGTCTGCTCGGAGACGTGCGTGGGCCGCATTCGCTATCTCGGTGTGCTGCTCTATGACGCCGACCGCATCAGCGAGGCGGCGGGTGTTGCCGACGAGAAAGACCTGTACGAGTCGCAATTGTCGGTCTTCCTGGACCCCAACGATCCGGCGGTGATCGCGCAGGCCAGGCTCGACGGCGTGCCCGATGCGTGGATCGAAGGCGCCAAGGCGTCACCGGTCTACAAGATGGCGGTCGACTGGCGCATCGCGTTCCCGCTGCACCCGGAATATCGCACCCTGCCGATGGTCTGGTACGTGCCGCCGCTCTCGCCGATCAACGCCGCGGCCAACAGCGGCGATCTCGGCATGAACGGCGCGCTGCCCGACGTGGCGTCGCTGCGCATTCCGCTGCGCTATCTCGCGAATTTGCTGACCGCCGGCGACGAAGCCCCGGTGAAGCTAGCCCTTGAGCGCCTGCTCGCCATGCGCGCGTTCATGCGCGCACGGCACGTCGACGGCGTGCAGGCCGACGACGTGCTGGCCCAGGCGGGTCTGTCCGTCGCTCAGGTGGAGTCGATGTACCGGTATCTGGCGATTGCCAACTACGAAGACCGGTTCGTGATTCCGACTGCCCATCGCGAATACGCCGAGAACACGTTCGACATGCATGGCGAATGCGGTTTTTCGTTTGGCAACGGATGCTCGTCGGGCAACGACACAGGCAACCTGTTCAACCCGGTCAAGAAGAACAAGCGGACCATTCCGATTCAGGAGATTTGAGATGTCCGCCTCCGATACCCCCCTCGGCTTGCAGTGCCGCCTGCTCGGCGCACTGCTGCATTACCCGGACGACGAAGTGGCCCTCGCATTGCCCGAGATCGAGCAGACGCTGCTGGGCAGTCCGCGCATTGGCGGCGCCGCGCGGCGTGAGCTCGACGCGTTCTTTGCCTACTGGCGCGAGCGCGATTTGCTCACGTTGCAGGAGAACTACGTGGCGCAGTTCGACCGTGGCCGCGTGACGTCGCTCTACCTGTTCGAACACGTCTACGGCGAGTCGCGCGATCGCGGGCAGGCGATGGTCGACCTCATGCAGACCTATGAGCGCAGCGGCATCTATCTGGCGCCCGGCGAACTGCCCGACTATCTGCCCGCGTTTCTCGAATACGTCGGGGTCCTGCCGGAGTCGGAAGGCTTGGCGCGTCTGAAGGACATCGAGCATCTCCTGCAGGCCATCGATGCCGGGCTCGCCAAACGCGGATCGCCCTATGCCGGACTCACGCGCGCGCTGCTCTGGCTGAGCGGTGCAACCGCGGCGCAGCGCGAGACGCAGACGCCGCCCGAACACGTCGACGATGCGTCGCATATTCCGCGTGCGGCGGACTACGATGCCATCGACGCCAGCTATCAGGATGCCCCGGTGCGCTTCATGGGCGCGGGCCATCCGAGCGGGCAGGGCAATACCGTCGGTGAACCGATTCAGTTCCATGCGCGCCGTCCCGGGCGCTGAGTTCGGAAAGCAAGGAGTGTGACCATGCAAGCTTTCTTTCATCAGTTTCTGTTTGGCATCTATCCGTACATTTGCCTGACGGTGCTGCTCATCGGCAGCCTGATCCGCTTCGACCGCGAGCAGTATTCGTGGAAGAGCGATTCGTCGCAATTGCTCAAGCACGGCATGCTGCGCCTGGGCAGCAATATGTTTCACTGGGGCGTGCTGGTCGTCGTGGCCGGGCATTTCGCCGGATTCCTGGCGCCGCACTGGCTCGTTTCGCCGTTCCTGAACGCGTCGCAGCACCAGTTGATCGCGATGGTGGGTGGCGGAGCCGCGGGCGTGGTGGCCATCATCGGCCTGACGATCCTCATCGCCCGTCGCATCGGCACGCCGCGCGTGCGTGCCACGAGCCGCACGTGGGACATTGTCATCGTGTTCATGCTCTGGATTCAGCTCGCGCTCGGACTCGGCACGGTGTTGCTCTCCATGCGGCACATGGACGGCGCGATGTTCGAGCAACTGACCGATTACGTGAAAGGCATCGTGACATTCCAGCCGGGCGTGGCGACCTTGCTTGAAGGCGTGCCGCTGACCTATCGCGCGCATATCGCGCTCGGCTTCACGATCTTCCTCGTATCGCCGTTCACGCGCATGGTGCACATCTGGAGCGGTCTGGCGTCCGTGGTCTATTTGATCCGCCCGTATCAATTGGTGCGCAAGCGCTGAGGCGCGGCGTTAATGGTTGCACCTGAACGTCGATAAGCGTCGAATAACGTCCCTACGGCCAAGGACCCTCAACATGCAAACCTTGTTGGCAGATGCCCGCGCGCCGCTGCGCGTGAACGGTGTCGAGATCCCCACAAGCGCCATCGACGAGGCGGCGGCAGAACTTGCCGACGCGCCGATCGCCGGCGCCGATCCGACGGCCGATGCCGAGACGATGGCCCGCTACGCGCTCGCGATCCGCGAGTTGGTGCGCCAGCGTGCCGTCGAGTTGGGGCTGCCCATCGACGCCGACCGGCCCGATGCGATGGCCGATGCGGTGTTCGCGAAGGAAGTCGCGACGCCCGTGGCCACCGCCGAGGAATCGCGTCGTTATTACGAGCAGCATCGCGATCGCTTCACCAGCGGCGAACTGGTGCACGCCAGCCATATTCTGTTCGGTGTGACCGGTCGAGCACCGCTCGCGCTGGTGCGCGCCAAGGCGGAAGAGACGCTCAACGCGATCCTGCAAGCGCCCGACCAGTTCGAAACGATGGCGGCGGAGCGGTCGAACTGTCCGTCCGCGCAGGTGGGCGGGAGCCTTGGCCAGCTCGAGCGCACGAGCTGCGTGCCGGAGTTCGCGCAAGGCATTTTCGGTTCGGACGAGATCGGCGTTCTGCCGCGGCTGATCAAAACCCGCTTCGGCTTTCATCTGGTGCGAATCGATCACCGGGTGCCGGGTGCGCTGATTCCGTTCGAGGCCGTCCAGGACGACATCGCCACGATGCTAACGGCGCAGGTGCGCCTGCGCGCCACGCGTCAGTACGTGCAACTGCTGGCCGCGCAAGCCGACCTGGAAGGCGTGACGTTTGCGAGCGCCGACGGGCCGCTGGTCCAATAAAGGAGAAGGGATGGATATCGCACGCGTTGCCGCATCGCCATCGGTTGCCGGCAATCTGCCCGCGCCGGGCGCCAAGGCGTACTCGGTGTTGTTCGCGAGTACGTTCGCATTTCTCGTCTGTTTCGTGGTCTGGATGATGTTCGGCGTGCTGGGCATCCAGTTGCGCGAGGACCTTGGCCTGAACAGCACAGAATTCGGTCTGCTCACGGCGACGCCGGTGCTGACTGGCGCAGTGATGCGCCTGCCGCTCGGGATCTGGACGGACCGCTTTGGCGGGCGCCTCGTGATGACCGTGTTGCTGGTGACGTGCGCGATTCCCGTGTATGTCGTCAGCTACGCGACGCAGTTGTGGCAATTCCTCGTTATCGGGCTATTTCTTGGGTGCGTGGGCGCGTCGTTCGCCGTCGGTACACCCTATGTCGCGCGCTTCTTCCCGCCGGACAGGCGCGGATTCGCGATGGGCTTTTTCGGGGCAGGCACGGCCGGGGCGGCCGTCAACCTGTTCATCACGCCGAGCTTGGAGGCGGCGTACGGCTGGCGTGCGGTCCCACGCATCTATGCGGTCGTGCTGCTCGTCACGGCAGTGATCTTCTGGCTGGCGTCCGCGCCAGACCCGGGCGCGGGGAAGAAGGGCGGTTCGATCCTGGCGTCGTTCAAGGTTCTGAGCAATGCACGCGTATGGCGGTTGTGTCAGTACTACTCGATCACCTTCGGCGGTTTCACGGCGTTGTCGCTGTGGATTCCCCAGTATCTCAAGGCCGAATACGGCATGACGGTGGTGATGGCCGCGGCCGTGGCAGCCGGCTTTTCGCTGCCCGGCTCGGTGCTGCGGGCGGTCGGCGGCGTGCTCGCCGACAAGTTCGGCGCGCACGCGGTCACGTGGTGGTGCCTGTGGGTGGCTTGGATCTGCCTGTTCCTGCTGTCGTATCCGAAGACCGATTTCGTGATCTACACGATCCAGGGACCGCAAACGTTCCACATCAGCGTATCCGTGGTGGGCTTCGTGATGCTCGCGTTCGTGCTGGGTGCCGTGTTCGCTTTCGGGATGGCCTCGACGTTCAAGTACGTGGCGGACGAGTTTCCCGAGAACATGGGCGTCGTGACCGGTATCGTGGGGTTGGCGGGTGGCCTGGGCGGGTTCCTGCTGCCGATCCTGTTCGGCGCGCTGCTCGACATCGTCAAGATTCGCTCGAGTTGTTTCATGCTCCTTTATGGCGTCGTTTGGGTCTCGCTGATCCTGATTTATATCTCTGAAGTGCGACGCGCGAGGGTGATGTAGGCGGGCAGGGGTGGCGTTCGTGGGCGACGGGAGCGGCTATCTATACAATTCACCTCCATAAGAAGATGAGAGGTATGGAGCGATGGATAGTGTAGAGAACGTGCGAGCGTTCCTCGCGGTGGCCGACATGGGCAGCTTCACCGCGGCCGCGCGCAGGCTCGACGTGTCGGCGCCGGTGGTGACCAAGCGGGTCAGTGCGCTGGAAAAAGAGCTCAAGGTGCTGCTTTTCCAGCGCACCACCCGCAGCCTCACCCTGACGGCCTCGGGACGCGACATGCTGGGCGCAGCGCGCGAATTCCTGGCCGCCTACGAGCGACTGTCCGAACGCGCCGTGGTCGATGAACGCTCGCTTGGCGGGCGTTTGCGCGTCAAGGCACCTGCATCGTTCACTAACCACTTCCTCGGCAGGCTGCTCAACGCGTTCTTCCTGTCTCATCCCAAAGCCAGCATCGAGCTGCAACTGGCCAACCGCGCCGTCGACCCCGTGCTCGAGAACTTCGATTTCGTGATCACGGGCCTGCCCGTGACCTACGAGGGCGTCGAAGCATTCCCCTTGTGTCCGTTCAAGCGCCACGTCTACGCGTCGCCCGATTATCTGGCGCACCAAGGCACCCCCGAGCATCCGTCCGACTTGCCCGGCCATCGCTGCCTGCTCTACTCGTACCAGAACACCGTGCGCACGTGGACGTTTACCGATGCGCGTGCCGGCGACATCCAGGTCACTGTCGACGGTGGCTTCGCGACCAACGACATCGACGCCATGCACAACGCCTGCGTCGACGGCATGGGCGTGGCGATCCTGCCGCGCTATCGGGCGCGCGACAGCGTTCTGGCGGGTCGGCTGGTGCAGATTCTTCCGGGGTTCGGACTACCCGACTACTGGATCAAGGTGTTGCGTCCAGCGAACCATCACAATCCCAAACTGTTCCATGCGCTGCTGGATTTTCTCGTCGAAGGACTGGCGAGGCTGAAGGCGCAAGGGACCGACCTGTGAGCCCCGCCGCCGTATCGCTTGCCTCGCCCTGAGGGCGCAGCGCGATTATTTCCAAATCGCGTGTTCTGAACTTCCACTCCGCTGCTATGTCTGCGCGCCCCGTTCGGCCATGATCTGGCCGACCGGTGTACGGCATGCCCGATGCCCGGCGACATCCGACAGAAAATAAGAGATATAGGAGACAACCTTGAAGCACTGGATCGCTTGTCTGCCGCTCGCGGCATGCTCGCTGAGCGCGTTTGCGCAAAGCAACGTCACACTCTATGGCGCGGTCGACGCCGCCATGACCTACGTGAACAACACTGGCGGCAGCTCGGCCTGGCAGGCCGCGAGTGGCGGGCGCGCCGGTGACAAGTTTGGCTTGCGGGGTGTCGATAATCTCGGGGGTGGCCTGTCGGCCATCTTCACGCTCGAAGCCGGCTTCAACATCATGAACGGCACCGCGCAACCGGCCAACACGTTGTTCGGACGTCAGGCGTTCGTCGGTCTGTCCGACGCGCGACTCGGTACGCTGACCATCGGTCATCAGTACTCGATGACCAACGACTACTTCGTACCGCTGTCCACCTCGTTCATGTTTGCCGGGGGACTTGGCGCGACGTTGGGCGACATCGACGGCTCGTGGAACTACAACAAGATCAATAACGTCGTCAAATACGAGAGTCAGACCTACGGCGGTCTGAAATTCAGCACGATGTTCTCGTTCGGGAATGCGGCGGGCGATTTTGCCAAGGACCGGACGTACGGCGCAGGCGCTTCGTACACGAGCGGTGGCCTGTTGATCAGCGGTGCGTACATGAACATGCGCACCCCCGGCACGTCGATCTTCGGCGCGACGAGTGCGGCACAGCCCGGTGCCGCCTATAGCAACCCGGTCACCAACCCGATCTTCCAGAACTACGTCACGGCCACGAGCCAGCAGGTCGTCGGCGGTGGGGCGAAATACACGTGGGGTCGTTCGCAGGTCTCGGCCATGTACGAGAACGTGCGCTTTCTCGACATCGTGCGCACTGCGGCCAACCCATCGGCACCGCCCAACGCTGTCTTCAACAACTATCAGATCAACTACGGCTACAACCTCTCGGCGAACACAATGGCTGGCGTCGGTTACCAGTACAGCTTCGCGCCGGGTGGGCATTATCAGTCCGTCGAAGGCGGGGCCGCCTACAATTTCTCCAAGACCACCTACGTTTACGGAATTCTCGTCTGGCAGCACGCAAGCGGGCACGATTCAACGGGCAAGGCCGCCGTGGCCGACATCTTCGGGTTGAACGCGTCGACAACCCCCAACCAATTGGCCGTGCGCGTCGGATTGCGCAAGCTGTTCTGACGATATCGAAGGGGCCTGAACTCGCATGTCAAAGACTACTCATCTTCCGAACGCCCATTCGCCGCTCGATCTTCAGTCGTTCCTCGATGGACGCCGAATGTCGCGGCTGCAGTGGCGCGTCGTCGCCCTGTGCTTTCTGATTGTCGCCATTGACGGCATCGACATCGGACTGGCGGCATACATCGCGCCTTCGGTGCGGCGCGAATGGGGCCTGTCGGTGGCGCAACTCTCACCGATCTTTCTGTCGGCGCTGCTCGGCATGATGGCCGGCTCACTGGTGTTCGGACCGCTGGCCGACCGGCGCGGTCGCCGGCTCGTGTTGCTCGCGTCGGTCGCCACCTTCGGCCTGGCGACGTTGGCGACACTGTTCGCAACGAACGTTACCGAACTGTCGATCCTGCGCTTCGTCGCCGGCGCGGGCATCGGGGGGGCTTCGCCTGCCGCCGTCACGCTCACGGCCGAGTACGCGTCGGGCAAGCGCAAGCTGTCCATCATCACCTTGATGATGTGCGGCAACTCGATGGGGTCCGCCGTCGGCGGCGTGGTGGCCTCGCAGATCATCGATCGGCACGGCTGGCACGCCATGGTGCTCGTGGGTGGCGTGTTGCCGCTGTTGTTGTTGCCGGTCTTGTGGGCGCTGCTGCCCGAGTCGATGCGTTTTCTCGCACTGCGCCGCCCGCATGAGCAGGAGCGCCTCCGCGCGCTTGGACGCCGAATCGCGCCCGATGACGTGACGTTGCAGACGACCTTCGTTGCCCTTGAGACGAAGCCGAGCCGCTCGCCGGTGCGCGAGTTGCTGGTGGCGCCTTATGCGCGCGGCACGTTGCTGTTGTGGGCGACCTTCTTCATGGGACTGTCCGTGCTGTACTTGATGGCAAGCTGGCTGCCGACCATCATCACCAACGCCGGTGGCTCCATGCGCAACGCGGCACTCATCACCGCGCTGTGGTCCATCGGCGGTACGACCGGCGGTTTGCTGCTGGGACGCGTCATGGACAGTGCCAAGCCGACACGCGTACTGGGCGTGGCCTATGCCGTGGCCTTCGTCACTGTGATTTGTGTTGGCCAGACATTCGGCAAAGTTGCCATGCTCGCGCCGCTCGTATACCTGGCGGGTGTTTGCATCAGCGGCACGCAGGTTGGCCTCAACGGCCTTGCGGCGACGTATTACCCGACGGCGAACCGTGCCACGGGCGTGGCCTGGGCGACGGGCATTGGTCGCTTCGGCTCGATGCTGGGCTCCAGCATCGGCGGCATATTGCTCGGTTCAGGCATGGCGTATCCCGTGCTGTTCCTGATCGTCGGCATTCCCGCCTTGCTTGCCGCCTGCTGCATGTTTGCGATGCCACCGCTCCGGCGCGAGCCGGTACCGGTGCTGACGCCCGTGACGCGCTGAACGCGCGGCCCCTTTATCGACAACTGGACAAACGACTCATGGTATTTCCCGGCCCGGCGTTTCTGGCGCTCTGGAATGACGTTGCGCCCCAGCATGCGCAGGAATACAACCGCTGGCACATGCGTGAGCATGTGCCGGAACGCGTCGGCATCGACGGCTTCATCGAAGGGCGACGCTACCGGCACGCGGCGTCGGGGCAACGGGAATACTTCACCGCCTATGGCGTGACGGCTCCCGAAGTGTTCGAGTCGCAAGCCTATCTGAACGTGATCGATGCGCCGACACCGTGGTCTGCCAATATGCGCGACACGTTGACCGACGTTCTGCGGGCGCCGTGCCGCACGCTCGGTTCGGCGGGGCGCGGCACAGGGGGTGCGCTCGCGTGCGTCCGAATTCGCGCCGCAGCACCGGCGGCACCCGCCGTAGCCGAGTTGATTACCGCCTGCGCCGCGCTCGACGGCGCGGTCGCCGCCCACCTGGGGGCGGTCTTCGCCGCGCAGCCGAATGCGTTCGCTCGCTGGACCGCGTCCGAGACGCCTACGCACGTCCTGCTTGTCGAGACGGAAGACCTGCAGGCCGCCGGCACCTTGAGCTCGGCGATTCGTGCCTTGGTGAACGACGCGCTGTCGGTCTCGCAGCCCCCCAGCGTCGACGTGTATTCGCTGATTTTTGCGATTGGTCACGCAGATGTCGACGACTCGCTACGCCGTGCCCGCTGACGCGCCGTCGGCAGTGACAACGAACGATGTTTTCCGGAGTTCCTCAATGAAAGCCCTGCAAAAAGCGAGCGCCGCCTTCGGTCTCGAGTGGCGCGATGTTCCCGAACCCGAACAGCCAAGCGCGCAAGAGGTCATTGTCGACGTGACTGCCGCTGGAATCTGCGGCAGCGACGTTCACATCTACGACTGGTCGGGTGGCTACGATTTCCTGCGAGGCGCGCTCCCGGTGACGTTAGGCCACGAATTCGCTGGCCGCATCGCAACGCTCGGTGCCGACGTCCACACGCTGCGCGTCGACGATGCCGTCTTCGTCATCCCCTCGGTCGAATGCGGCGTCTGCGAGCACTGCGTCGCCGGTCGCCTCGATGATTGCCGCGACCGCCGTGGCATTGGCATGTTGCGCGACGGTGCCTTTGCGCCGCGCGTACGGGTGCCGGCCGCGAATTGCCTGACGTTTCCGGCGGAGATCGATGCGGGTGTCGCATCGCTCGCGGAGCCCCTGTCCATTGGGCTGTCGGCGATCAAGACGGCGGAAGTGCGTGCAGGCGACCGCGTGCTGGTGATGGGCCCCGGGACGATCGGTCAGGCGATCGCGGTGCTGGCGAAGGCCCGTGGCGCGCAGGTGGCGATCGTCGGACATAACGACGCCGAACGCCTCGCAACGGCCCGCGCGCTCGGCATCGACGCGACACTGGATCTCGAGGGGGCGCAAGAAGGCGCCATGCGCGCGACGTTGGGCGGCAGCGAATACGACGTCGTGATCGAAGCGACGGGCGTTGGCGCAGCGGTGCAGGCTGGTCTCGACGTGCTACGTCCGTCGGGCGTATTTGTGGTGTGCGGGATTCACGGCAAGCCGATCAGCTTCGACGGCGCGAAGCTGGTCCGGATGCGCCATCAGATTCGTGGGACCTACCGTGCGTCACGCGCGACCTGGCAAGAGGTGCGCGACTTCCTTATCGCGAATCATGCCTCGCTGGTGCCGATGGTCACGCACCGGCTACCGCTCGCGCAAGCGATCGAGGGATTCGAGATGGCGCGCCGGAAGATTGGGTCCAAGATCGTACTCGTTCCCTGACGCAGGGTGGCATAGGTGCGCGAAGTCCTCGCGCGTGCGAGCATGACTCGGGCACGCTAGCCATCCCGAGATGGCGGGCACTCCATGCCCCAGCGAAAATGGCCGCTGCGCAACAAGACCGGCGCGCCGAGGCAGAGCCCGAGATAGCGCTCGGTCATCTTCTCGATGGCCGGTCGGTTCGCTCGGAATGCGGCCATCAGATCGTCGACGTTGCACGATTTCGCGCCAAAGTGATCCTCCAGCGCCTCGGCGGAGATGGCACACAGCACACGCTTGTGGTTAAGATCGGCCGCGAACTCGATCGTCAGGTCGTCGCCGTTATAGGCCGGCGCGACGTGCGGAAACTCAATCTTCATGACCCAACTCCTCGGATGCGCGCGGGCGGCGGTGGCGTTCGTCGGACTCGCCGGTTGCGGTGGGGGTGTGGCCAGGAATGGCTTCGTCTCCCTCCAGGTAAGCCTGTTCCATCGGTTCCACGACATGGCAAGGCCAGCCAAGGCGCTCCGCAATCCGCCGGCGCAGGCTGTCTGACGCGGCTGGCTCGCCATGATTGAGAAAGATGTGCCGGACCGGTTTGTCGAATTTCGAAAGCCAGGCGAGCGTCTCGTTGTAGTCGGCGTGAGCGGACAGCGTGTCGAGCTGCACGACTTCGGCACCCACATGAACGTAATCACCGAAGATCTTGACCTCGCTGCCGCCGCTGACCAGCGTCGCGCCGCGGGTGCCGGGCGCCTGGAAGCCGGTAAAGAGCACGGTGTTGCGCCAGTCGCCTGCCATCGCCTTGAGGTGGTGCAGCACACGCCCGCCAGTGACCATGCCGCTCCCCGCAATGATGACCAAGGGGACGGCGCGGGTATCGAGCCATTTCGACTGCTCCACACCGGAGACGAACGTCGCCGCGCCACACATCTCCGCGCATTCGACCGGGTTCAGCCGGTGATCGGTCCGGTGCGCCGCGTAAGTGTTCGTGACATTGATCGCCATGGGACTGTCGAGATAGACCGGCACGTCCGGAATGCCCCCGGACGCCTTCTGCTTCGCAATCCAGTAAAGCAGGCTCTGCACACGACCGACGGCAAACGCCGGCACGATCACGGTGCCTCCCCGGGCGAACGTTCGGTTCAGGATGTCCGCCAGTTGCGCACCGGGATCGGTCCGGTCGTGCAGCCGATCCCCATACGTCGACTCCAGCACCAGGAAATCCGGTGACTCGGGAACTGCCGGGGGCAGCATGATCGGATCGTCCTGCCGTCCCAGATCGCCTGAAAACAGCAGCTTCCGGCTACCGACATTGAACTGCGCCATCGCCGCGCCCAGAATATGGCCGGCATGCCAGAAGTGCAGCGTGATCTCGGGGGACACTTGAAACGGCGTATCGAATGGCAGCGGCTTGAGCAGCGCGATCGCGCGGTGTGCGTCTTCAGCGGTAAACAGCGGGAGGGCAGGCTGATGCTTGGATTTTCCGTGA
Source organism: Pandoraea sp. B-6 (assembly GCF_000282835.1). Classification (NCBI taxonomy): domain Bacteria; kingdom Pseudomonadati; phylum Pseudomonadota; class Betaproteobacteria; order Burkholderiales; family Burkholderiaceae; genus Pandoraea; species Pandoraea sp. B-6. Next base: position 20,463 of record NZ_KB290537.1, read on the forward strand.
CGGTTCACGAACGCCGCCTGTTCTTCCTCGAGTCGCGCACTGTCGAGCAGCAGAATCTCGCATAAATCGCGCGTTGCGGATGTGCAGTAGACCGGACCCTTGTAGCCATAACGCGCGAGCACCGGCAGGTAACCGCTATGGTCGATATGGGCGTGCGTGAGCACCACGGCGTCGAGGCGCTGGACGTCGAACGCGGGCGCCGCCCAGTTGCGAGCGCGCAAATTCTTCACACCCTGAAAGGCGCCGCAGTCGATCAGAATTTGCCTGCCGGCGGCCGAAAGCAGGGTCTTGGAACCGGTCACGGTGCCGGCGGCCCCCAAGAAGCGCAACTGCATGAAAACACCTCGCACGATGTCCGGGAAGCCACATGGCGCCCGGTATTGGCAGGATAGTCCGCCGGTGCCGGATCAGCCCGCGACGTGGCCGTGGACGTTGATGTGTATCAAGGACCATGTTCGCGTTCGCCCATCGCTCGCTTAACTGCCGCTACCGTGTAATCGTCACGATGGCAAACGGTTGACTCGGCCCGCGCGCGAACTTCGCTGCTACCGCGTTTTTCGCGCTCGCTGTGCCCCGACCTGTCGTCGAGTTCACCCATTGACCTTAGTGAGGACGACGCAATGCCTCATCGAATCCTGCTTGCCACGGACGGTAGCGAGACGTCTTGGCGCGCCCTGCATGAAGCCATCCGATTCGCGATGCCCGACGACGTCGTTCGGGCGGTCAGTGTGATCGACGATCCTTTCGCCCACTATCAGGCGGCGTTCGCCTCTCATATCGATCTGGAAGCGGTCCGCGACGCCTTGATTTCAGAGAACCAGCAGACGTTGAGCGATACCTACAAGACACTGCGTGAAGAAGGGATCCAGGCCGACACGCGCTCCATCGATCTGCGCGCCTGGGGCGGCACGGTTGCCGACGCCATCATTCGGGAAGCCGAGCGGTGGCACGCCGATCTCCTGGTGCTCGGCACGCACGGGCGCAAGGGCGTGCGGCGGCTCTTGATGGGCAGCGTTGCCGAGCAAGTGCTTCGCCAAACGCATCGGCCTGTCATGTTGGTGACCGGGCCCGCCCCATCGCCGCAAGGCCCGTCCACGGCGGCAACCGCCACCGATCAGGGGTGAAATCATGTTGAAACGTATCCTGGTCGCCATCGACGGCAGCCCCACGGCCGATAAGGCGTTTGACTATGCGCTGGCGCTCGCCAAGGCGCGTGGCGCGCACCTGCACGTCGTGTTTGTCGTGGACATCCCGGTGGCCTACGTGGCCGATGCCGATCCGTTTCCCTTTATCGAAGCGATGCGGCTACAGGGCAAAGCGATTCACGATACGGCCACCCAACGGCTCAAGGGGGAGGGCGTTGACGGTGACGTCGAGATACGGGAACTCCTGCCGCTCGGGGGCGATGTCGCGCACCAGATCAACGTAGCGGCCGATGAAGACCAGGCCGATGTGATCGTCATCGGCACGCACGGCCGGCGCGGGGTTCAACGTCTGGCGTTGGGGAGTGTGGCGGAGAACTGCGCGAGACAGGCGCAGCGCCCCGTCATCCTCATTCCCCCGGCTGCGGCCGACGCGGGCAGTGCGGCGGCGTGAGTGTTCGTCGGTGGCGGTCGGCGCGGTCGCAGACGCTCGGCATGACGCGAAATGATCGCGAACGGCCCACGCGTGTAGAATTGGTCGGATGGATATGCTATCTCATACACCCGCGCGTATCGCGAAGGCGATACCTCCGAATCCAGTACGCGACACAGGGGACGGGGCATGACTCGCATTATCGTAGCGGACGATCACACGTTGGTCAGGGCCGGGTTGCAGCGCATCCTGGCCGGCAGCGAGAATCTGGAGATTGTGGGTGAGGCCGCGAATGGCGCACAAGCGATGGCGCTCCTCGAGCAGACCCCCTGCGATGTTCTGCTGCTGGATCTCTCGATGCCCGGACGTAGCGGCATCGACTTGATCGTGCAGATCAAGGCTTCGTTTCCTCGGCTGGCGATTCTCGTGCTTACCATGCACGGCGAAGAACAGTACGCCGTACGCGCGCTTAAAGCGGGCGCCGCCGGTTATATGACGAAGGAAAGCGCGCCGTCCGAGCTGGTGCTCGCCGTCAGGAAAGTCGTTGCCGGTGGCGTGTATCTGAGTCTGGCGATGGCCGAGCGGATCGCACAGGACCTGGCAAGTGCCGTTGGCGATACGCCGGGCTATCGGCGCCTGTCCGACCGGGAATTCGACGTGTTCCTGATGCTGGCGCGGGGTCTGAGCGTGAGCGATATCGGCGATACCCTGTGCGTGAGCGCCAAGACCGTGAGCACCTACAAGGCTCGCGTGTTGCAGAAGCTCGACCTCAGGAGCCAGACCGATCTGGTCCATTACGCGATCAAGCACAATTTGTTACGGGACAGCCTCTGACCGGGCGGTTTTACAGCGCGGTCTGTCAGCCACGGCCTACAGAGCGCCATCACGGCTGACAAAAGATCGCGTCGCGCGCTTATTTTCTTTCCGGTGTCCGTCTCCGATACTGAAGGCGTCGATTGCACAGGCCAGTCCGCCGGAGTCCGCCATGTATGCTTCCTTCCGCCCGCTCGATCCCGCCCCCGAGGCTTACGCACAGAGCATTCGCGTGCATCGGGCATTCAACGATATCGATGACGGTGTGCCCCGGTGCAGCACCTGCCTCCTGCGTCAGCTCTGCCTGCCGGAAGGCCTTTCCGATGCATCTGCTCGCGGCCTGGACGGCGTGACCCGGGTGCGTCGTACCATTCGCCGCGGTGAAGTGCTGTTTCGACCGGGCGACCCTCTCGAACATCTGTACGCCGTGCGTGCGGGCTCGTTCAAAACGGTCATCATGCATCCGGACGGCCGGGAACAAGTCACGGGGTACATGATGGGCGGGGAGCTGCTTGGGCTGGGCGCCATCGCCAGTGGCCGGCAGGTGTCGGAAGCGGTGGCGCTGGAGGATAGCCAGGTCTGCGCGATCAAGTTCGCGGATCTGGAAGCCGCTGCGGGACAAGTGCCCATGATCATGCGACAGATGCATCGGTTGATCGCGGCAGGCATTGTGCGAGAGCAGAACCAGTTATTGCGCCTGGGCACCGCGCGCGGCGAAGCCAGATTGGCCAGCTTCCTGCTGGACGTCTCGGCGCGGCTCGCTGCTCGTGGGTACTCCCCCAGTTCGTTCCTGCTGCGCATGACGCGCGAGGAGATCGGCAGCTACCTCGGCCTGCAGTTGGAAACGGTCAGCCGAATGCTCTCGCGCATGCAGGCGCAGAATGCGCTGCGCGTCAGGCAACGCGAAATCACGCTGCTAGATACCAAGCGCCTGGGCGAGATGGCGGCCCTGTCGCATTAGCCGCATCTCTTTTCCCCGTTTCCTTGGCACGCACGTATGCGAGCAATGCAGTTGTCGAAGCGGGACGGCACGCTCGCGCTCGTGGATATCCCGATTCCTGTCGCAGGGCCCACGCAGGTCTTGGTGCGCGTGAGCGTGTGCGGCGTGTGTCGCACCGACCTCCACGTCGTGGACGGTGACCTGCCGGACGTGCCCGACGCGATCATCCCTGGGCACGAGATTGTCGGGACGGTGGCGGCGCTGGGAGCAGAGGTTCGCGGACTGGAGATCGGGGATCGGGTCGGCGTGCCTTGGCTAGGCGCGACATGCGGCCAATGCCGGTTTTGCCAGAGTCATCGGGAAAACCTATGCGAGGCCGCACGTTTCACTGGATATACGCTTAACGGCGGTTATGCGGAATACGCGGTGGCCGAAGCCCGCTTCACCTTCAAGCTGCCAGCGCGCTATGACGACGCCACCGCCGCGCCGCTGTTGTGTGCCGGGTTGATCGGCTACCGGTCGCTGAGCATGGCGGGCGATGCACGACGGATCGGCCTGTACGGCTTCGGTGCCGCCGCCCATCTGATTGCCCAGATCGCCCAAGCCCAATCGCGGGAAGTCTATGCCTTCACACGCCCCGGCGACGAAGCGGCGATGGCTTTTGCGTTGGCCAACGGGGCTTGCTGGGCGGGCGCGAGCGACGCGCCGGCACCACGATGTCTGGATGCGGCGATCCTCTTTGCTCCGGTCGGCGATCTTGTCCCGCAAGCCCTTGCGGCTGTGGATCGGGGCGGCACCGTCGTGTGCGCTGGCATCCACATGAGTGATATCCCCGCGTTCCCCTACCGGCTGATTTGGGGTGAACGACAGGTCAGATCGGTCGCCAATCTGACGCGGGACGACGGGCTGGCGTTTCTGGCGCTCGCCGAACGAATCCCGTTGCACGTCACGACGAAAATCTACCCGCTCGAACAGGCGAACGTCGCCTTGAGCGATCTTCGTAGCGGCGCCTTTTCAGGTGCCGCGGTACTCCAGATTCGCGCGCCATAGCCGGATTCAGGCGTCGCGCGAGTGCGCCGGTGCCGACGTCTCCAGCGGAATCACGGTGGTGACAACCGTTCCGCCCTCGGATGGGCTGCGGACTTCCAGCGTGCCGCCCAGCAAGCGCGCCCGCTCGCGCATGCTGATGAAGCCGAGCGAATCGGATTTCGGGCGCGTTGGCGGCAGACCGCGACCGTTGTCGGAAATTCGAAGCCGGCATTCCCGGTCGCACGACAATTCGATCGTGACCGACGTCGCCCTGGCGTGTTTCGCGACGTTGTTGAGGGACTCCTGAACAATCCGGAACAGCGCCGTCGCGACCGGGGCGGGAATCGGGGGCAGACTGTGGGCCTCCGTAAAATCGACGGCCACGCCATACCGGCGTGCAAAGTCCCGGGTGTACCACTCGATTGCGGGACCGAGCCCCAAATCATCGAGCATCGGGGGGCGCAGGTCGGCGGCCATTTGGCGCACTGCGGCGACCATACCGTCGATGGATTGCTCAATTCTTTTGACATCGCCGCTGACGGGGGCCTGATCGCCCAGGGCGCGCTTGAGCAACGCCGTGTCCATTTTCAAGGCGGTGAGCCGTTGGCCCAGGTCGTCGTGCAACTCCCGGGCGACCCGTAGCTTCTCTTCCTCCCGAACCGCTTCGAGACGGGCATTGAGCTTTTCGAGTTCAGTGCGAGACGTTTGCAGCGCGTTCGCAATTTGCCGTTGTTCGGTCACGTCACGCAACACCACCGTATAGAACTTGCCGGCCGCGTCGGCGCTTTGCGAAATCGACGCTTCCATCGGAAACTCCTCGCCGTCCGAGCGCAATCCCCAGAGCGGCCGGCCTCGCCCCATCAGGCGCTCCGACACGCCGGTCATGCCAAAACGCTCGATATGCTGATAATGCGCCTCCCGAAACCGCGCCGGGATGAACCGCGCGAGCGGCTCGCCGATCGCTTCCATGGCGCTGCATCGGAACACGCTCTCCGCCGTCGGATTGAAGATCTGAATCCGTTGCTGATCGTCGATGGTGATGATGGCCTCGCGCACGGATTGGATCACACTGAAAAGACGGCTTTCCGAGCGTCGCTTGTCCCCCGCGTCGCGTTCGCTGAGCCGTTGCGCGTGACGTCGCGCCAGCAAGGCGAGGGCCCACGCGAACGTCGTCACCGCCGTCATGAACAGCCCCAGACCGAGGGCCCAATTGGCCACGCCGGCCCCGCGCAGCGAGGCAAATTCATTGGACGCGGTGAAGGTGAGAAACAGTGCGGGTTTTTCCCCGTACGGCAGACTCGCCTGCGTTTGGTAGTCAGCGGGGGGGCGGGGCTCGCCGGGCGCCCGAGGATAGAGGCTGTCGAAGATGGGGGTGGGTGGGTTCGCGCCGTCCCGGGTACTGACGGTCAACGCAATGTCATGGAGAAGCGGCCCGATGGCAACGTGTACGAGCGCGTCGATATCCGCCACGGCGTAGGCGCATACCGACGGGCGGCTGGTGTCGGACAGGAAAATCCAATACGCGCGTCCCGTCGACGGCGATGTCCGCGTGAAAATGTTTCCCGTTGTTTTTGTACCACTTGGCAGTGCCATCGAACCGCTCGGGCCGAACACCGTGTCATCGCCGATGGCGTAGGCGACGACGCGCTCGATGGTGTCGCCCGTGCGCTGACACCGGGCGAAGCTCACCAGACCCGGCAGTCGCTCCGCCACCCGCATGTTTTGCGCATACGCTCCCCAGGCATTTTCGTCGGGGCGAGGCGCCATCGCCAGCCGGTCGAGCGCGCTATGCAAGGTGTCGCGATAAGCGGAGAGGGCGATCGCGAGCTTGTCCGTCGCGGCTGTTGTGCGCAAGTCGAATCGCGCGTCGACGTTGGCCTGCATCGTGGTGCGTACGGCGACCCAGTTCCATGCCGCAAGCGCGAGGCAGATCGAACACAGCAGGGCGAGGGTGATGCCATCGATCTGCTGCGAAAGCGATCGTATTGCCCCACGAAACGTCAACTTGGCCATGTACGTTGCCCCTGTCGGTTCTCATGCCGAGGATTTCGTCTTTGTAGCACTGCTGGCGCAATTTTCCCATCCTAATCAATCCGTAAGGCATCGCGCATGACGAGCGCAAAACCCCGGATCGCGGACGAAAAATCGGCGGCGGCGTCAAGTCAGGCCTTGATCCGCGTCAACGGAGGGGGGGCGGCGTCGAACTAGAGTACAAGGTGATCGCCCCCATTGGAGAGTCACCATGACCTACCGGACGCTGCTTGTACACGTCGATAACAGTCAGCAATCCCGCGCACGCGTCGAGCTTGCCGTGGACTTTGCCTGTCGGCTACCGGCCCACCTCACGGGCATCTACCTGCCGTTCCACATGCCACTGTTTTCCGACGTCACCGATATTGGGGGCATGGGGGTACCGCCGCCGTCATCGCCGGAGAGCGACGCCAGGCGACTTGAGCAGGCGGAGCAGATGTTCATGGAGATATGTCGCCGTCAGGCGGTCAGTCCCGAGTGGCTGGCGCCCCGGTTCGACACGATTCGCGAGATGCAAACCCATGCGCGCTATGCGGATCTGGTGATCGTCGGCCAGGAAGACCAAAGCAACCCCGAAACGATACCGGCCATGGGGTTCGTCGAGTCGGTCGTGCTCGCCGCTGGCCGGCCTGTCCTGATCCTGCCGTACGCGGGCAAGGTACCGCGTGCGTTCAATAACATTCTGCTCGCCTGGGACGGCGGGCGCGAATCGGCGCGCGCCGCCGCCGACGCCATGCCCTTCTTGCAGGCGGCGAAGACCGTCCATGTGATGCACGTCAGTCGAGGAAGCAAACCGGACGCCCTTGGGCCGATCCCGGGGCTCGATATCGCGATGTTCTTTGCCCGTCATGGCGTCAATGTGCGAGTGACACCCGAGCGCGGCGCCAACGACATCGCGGTGGGCGAGGATTTGCTCTCGCGCGCAGCCGACATGAATATTGACCTGATTGTGATGGGCGGCTACGGCCATTCGCGAATGCAGGAATGGGTGCTCGGGGGGGTGACTCGCACGCTGCTCGAAACCATGACGGTGCCGGTGCTGATGTCGCACTGACGCCATGCGAAATGGAGATTGCACATGAAAGCGCTGGTATTTCACGGTCCACGGCAAATCGCGCTGGAGGACAGACCCATACCCGAGTTGATCGCGCCGACCGATGCCATCGTCCGCGTTTCCAAGACGACGATATGCGGTACCGATCTGCATATTCTCAAGGGGGACGTGCCGACGGTGGAGCCCGGGAGAATCCTGGGGCATGAAGGCGTGGGCGAGGTCGTCAAGACAGGCGCAGCGGTGAGCGCGTTCAAGCCGGGCGATCGGGTGCTGATTTCCTGCATCTCCTCATGCGGGAAGTGCGAGGCTTGCCGCCGTGGCATGTATTCGCATTGCGCCGCCGGAGGCTGGATTCTCGGCAATCGGATCGACGGCACACAAGCCGAATATGTCCGCACGCCACATGCCGACACCAGTCTTTACCATGCGCCTGTCGGCATCGATGACGAAGCGCTGGTCATGCTCAGCGATATTCTGCCGACCGGATTCGAGTGCGGCGTGCTCAACGGCAAAGTCAAACCGGGCGACAGTGTGGCGATTGTCGGCGCAGGTCCGATCGGCCTTGCGGCGCTGTTGACCGCGCAGTTCTTCACGCCCGCCCAACTGATCGTCGTCGATCCGGATGCCTCGCGGCTGGAAGTGGCAACGCGACTCGGCGCCACGACGGTGCTGTCGCCCGGGCACGCCGCCGAGGAGACCATCCGCAACCTGACCGGCGGGCGCGGGGTCGATACGGCCATCGAAGCCGTCGGCGTGCCGGCGACGTTCGAGCTATGCCAGGCGATCGTCGCCGCCGGGGGCGTCATCGCGAATGTCGGGGTGCACGGCAGCAAGGTCGATTTACACCTCGAATCGCTGTGGGACAGGAACATCAGCATCACGACCCGGTTGGTCGACACGGCGGCGACGCCGATGTTGCTCAAGACCGTGCAATCGGGACGCCTTTCTCCCGGCGTGCTGATCACCCACCACTTCTCGCTTGCCGAAATTCTCGACGCGTACCGGACGTTCGGCGACGCCGCGAAGACGCATGCGCTAAAGGTCATCATCTCGCCGTGAGGTGCGCGGCGAACGGCAGCGCGGATGTCTCGTCCGCCTGCCGCCACCGCCGATCATGGCGCTTTCGGAAGTGTATCGAGCAGGTCGCGCAACGCCTCGGCCAGCGCCGGCGTCACATCGATGGCGTTAGAGGCGTGCGGCACCGTGTTGGCCGTCACGACCCGGCTGGCACCAGCGGCGACGAGATCGTCGACGCTGATGCCGTCGAACAGTCCATGCACGGCAATGCAGACCGGGTTGCCGAAGCCGGCGCGAACCAGCGCCTTGACGGTGGCCACCATCGTTTGCCCGCTCGCCAGAATGTCGTCGACGATGACTGCCGTGCGTTTCGACAACGTCGCTGGCACCTGCAACCGGACACTGACCTTGGCGTCGGCCTCTCGGGTCTTGTGTGCGACGACCGATGGCGCGCCGATGCGCTCGCCGATCTGTGCCACCCACGCTTCGCTTTCGTCGTCCGGCCCCACGATAAGCGGATTCGGCACGTTCGCCGAGATCCACTCGGCCGTGGCGGCGACGGCATGAGGAGAGCGCACCGGAACGGCATAGGCCGCCGAGAGCGACGGAAGCCGGTGCAGGTGCGGCTCAATCGTCACCAGGCCATCGATGTGGGCGCTGAGTAGCCGGCCGAAGCTGTAGGCGGACACGGATTCACCCGGATGGAACCGGGCGTCCTGACGCAGATAGCACAAGTACGGCGCCACGAGGACGACGCTCCGCGCGCCGAGGTCTCGCGCGGTGTCCGCCGCGAAAATCAGGGGCAATATCTTGGCGTCGGGGCGGTGGAGCGCGCAGACGATGACGACCGCCTTCCCGCTCAGAGGCCCTTCGAGCGCCACCCGTTGTTCGCCATCCGGAAAGCGATGGATATCCAGGCGCTGCACCGGACAAGCAACGGCGTGAGCGAGCGATCGTGCCACGGACTCATCTCCGGGCATGGAATAGACCACGACATCCTTCATGATTCCCCCACAGCGACGATGGCTGGAAAGCGGCACGCGTACTCGTACGCGTAGTCGAGTTCTCCCTCGCTTTCCGCATAGATAGTGAACAAGGGCTGTCTCGAAACCACGTGGGTTCCGATGGGGGCTTCGAAGACCACCCCCGCCCTCGGCGCGGCCGGTGCGCCCGCCAGCTTTGCCACCCGCGCCAGATGGCGATTGTCGATGGCGGTGACCACGCCGCTGTGGCGGGCCGTTACGGGTTTGCTATGCCGCCCGACCAATGGCTCGCGCATGCCGCCCTGGGCCTCGCAGATTCTCTGGAATTGCCGCCACGCGAGCCCACTGGACAGAATGCGGTGTGCACATGCCTGGCCTTCGCCCGGCAGGGCCTTGCCGCCCATTTCCAGGAGTCGGCCGGCGATATCCACGCTCTTGTCCGCGAGATCGGCCGGGGCGTTGCTGCGATTTTGCAGCACGGACAACACGTCGCGCGCCTCCAGACTGGGGCCGATGCCGCGGCCGACCGGTTGGTCGCCCGCGCACACATAGGTCGAAACATCGAGTCCGAGCGCCCGGCCGATTGTGCGCAGCCGTTCGGAAAACAGGGTGCTGGCGTACTGAGAGCGAATCTTGGCGGTCAGGCCGACCGGCACGTCGATCAGCACGTGCGTGGCGCCGGCGGCCAGCTTCTTCGACAGGATGGACGCCATCATCTGCGCTTCGCTGTCCAGATCGAGCGGGCGCTCCACCTGAATCAGAATGTCGTCGGCCGGGCTGAGGCCCGCCGCGCCGCCAAAGACGATGCACCCTCCGACGGCGTCCACGACCCGGCGCATCTCGTCGGCACGCAGATCGACCGGGGCCAGCGTTTCCATGGTGTCGGCGGTCCCCGCGGGCGACGTGATCGCGCGAGACGACGTCTTCGGCATGATCAGTCCTTGCGATGACACGATTGCGACCACGATCGGGGTGGTGCGATTGCCTGGCAGCCCGCCAATGCTGTGCTTGTCGACAATACATTCCGCCTGCCAATGGAGGGTTTCGCCCGTGGCGACCATCGCGCGCGTGAGGGAAATGATCTCGTCGTCCGAGAGCCGATTCCCCGTGCATGCGGTCAGAAATGCCGAGATATGGATGGAGGAATAGCGGCCGGCGGCAATATCGCCGATCACCTCATCGAGTTCTGCGGGCGTAAACGCTTCGCCGAACATCCGGCCTCGCACGTGGCGAAAGGACTCGATCGGCGGCATGTGACGCACGCGCACCCATTCGCCCTCGGACACGTCGAGCGCGGCCAGGGCGGCTTCGCTCAAACCGATCTCGTCGAGTTCGACCCAATCGCCCGTCACGGTCTGTAGCGTTGCGACGACGCTTGCCGCCCCGTATTCAAGCTGCAGACGCGTCTGCGCCGCGAAACCTTCCGAGCGGCAGATCAGGCTATCGCGCCGAAGGTAGGCAACGGCTTCGCGCAATGTGTCGATTTGGACGCTGCGGGCGCGCAGCCGGCGTCCGGTGAACGGAAGGTCGGCGTGGGTATCGGCTTCTCCCGGCGACGAGCCTCGCAGATCGGGACGACCGACGGCCTCTGCTTCCGGTGACTTCTCGATGTCGTCTGACACAGTGCGTATTCCTTGCAGAGCGCTACGGACGCGCGTCCCGTCAGCGCGGATTCAGGGCGGATATCAGCGGTGCCTTAGCTTCCCAGCGTAGTGCCGGCAGGCGCGGTAGGCGGCGGGTGTCCGGTGAGACGTTGACGTGCATCAAACGGTGCCTCTCCCCGTGTTTCTTGTGAACAACGCATCGGCCGACGTTGAGATATGTCAAGGCCTGGGCCGCGGCAACGGACTATCGTGGAGACATCGCCGGTTCCAACACAACCGACGCAAGCGACACCCGATCTTGCCGGTCCTCCGGCACTTGCGTTCGGATACGGCCCCGTTCCGAACGCAGGCAAGTTGGGTTTCTGCCCGCTTCGGCGGGCGATTTTTTTCGCGCGTTGCGGTCACGTCGTGTGACCCGCAATCCATTCGGGAGACGCGACGATGTCCAAGGCCCTGACTCCCCCCTTGAGTCTGTGCAAGGCGCAAGTGTTCGCGGCGCTCGATGCTCACAGGAACTGGGTTGAGAACGTGCAGTGTCTGCGGCAGATGCAGCTAAAGGCCGACGAAGGTCTGATCGAGGCCGACAAGGCGTTCGCCAGTGCACTGGAAAGTGCGTCGGATTTCAGCGCGCTCTTCAATAGCCAGCTTGCCTTCATGAATCAGCAGTTGGCAATGCAGAACCTGATCTGGCAAGGGCTGGTGAAAATGAGTGCCCGCGGGCCCACGGTCTGGGCCGAGCAGTACTCAGCGGCGCAGAAGGCATGGCAACAGGTGTTCTCCGAGACGGCAGGCGAGGCGATGGATACGCAAAGCCCCGCCAATTGGTGGACGGCGTGGGGCGAACTGACCCAAACGGCGATGAGCGCGTTCGGCTCACTCTCGGATCCGGTCGATCAGGGCGCGCCGAGGGCAAGGCCGGCGGCGTCGGCGCAAAACGCCGCGCGCGGCTGATCGGCGGCGGGGCGTCGTCGTTGATCGCGTGAGTCCCCCTCGCGTCCTGACGCTACGCTCGCTCGTCACCGTGGAAGCTCATCCATATGCCCGGCGCACCCGTCACCGAAGCCATCGTCGCCACCGGACTGACCAAAGGGTTCGGGGAAGGGCCGGCCCGCACGACGGCCGTCAATGCCGTCGACTTGGTCGCCCATTTTGGCGAGATGCTCTTCATCGTCGGACCGTCGGGAAGCGGGAAAACCACGCTCCTTAGCCTGCTCTCCGGCATCCTGCGTCCCGACGCCGGCAAGGTGTGGGTGGGCGGCAGCGATATCTGGACGTTGTCGAAAGACGATCTGGCGGATTTTCGGCTGAACACGATCGGATTCGTGTTCCAGGACTATCACCTGTTCCCGAGGCTGACGAGCGCGGAAAATGTGGCGATACCGCTCATTCTCAAGCACAGGAACTGGAACGATGCGCTCGAGGCGGCCCGCCAGAGTTTGGCGATCGTCGGACTGAAGGACCGTACCGAGGTGGTGCCCGTCAAGCTCTCGGGCGGCGAGCAGCAACGCGTGGCGATTGCCCGGGCGATCATCGGCGCCCCTCAGATACTGGTGCTCGACGAGCCGACGGCGTCGCTGGACGGCGATACGGGCCGGATGATCATCGCTTTCGTCAAGCAGAAGGTCCTGGACCGGAACCGATGCATCGTCATCGTGACGCACGACGCCCGCATCAACGAATACGCGGACCGGATCATTCATATGGAGGACGGACGCATCGTCTCGGCGACTGGGGGGCTTTCGTGAAAAACCCATGGCTCTTCATTGTCTCCGGCGCGGGCATTCTTGCCGCCGTGCTGGGCGCTTACGTTTTCTCGATCGAGCGTAAGCCGGAAGCGCCCGTCTTCACGCCGGTGAGCAATCCGTATCCGGCCGCGATCTACGCGACCGGTATCGTGGAAAGCGAGCAGGGCGGGGGCGCCAATATCAACCTGTACCCGGAGGTCTCGGGCGTCATCACTCAGGTGCTTGTGCATGAAGGCGACAAGGTGCGCGCTGGCGCGACGTTGCTGCGTATCGACGATGCGGTTCAACGGGCCACGACCGAACAGCTGCACGCCCAGATGCTCGCAGCCGGTGTCGTGCTCGACCAACTGAAGGCTGAGCCAAGGAAGGAAACCCTGGCCGTCGCCAAGGCGCAGGTCGACCAGGCGCGCGCGAATCTGACGGCCGCGCAGGACCAGTACGACAAGCGGCGAGCCTCTTATGAGATGGACAACCGCTCGATCAGCAAAGACGTGCTCGATACGGCCCGCGACGCGGTCGGTCAGGCCAGCGCGGCACTGGAAGTCGCACAAAGCCAATATGCGCTGATTCGCGCAGGCGCGTGGCGCTATGACGTGGACAATCAGGCGCACCAATATGACGCGCTGTCCCAAGCCTATAGCGCGGCCAACGCCCTATTGCAGAAATATGCGATCACGGCCAAATCGGACGGCGTGGTGTTGGCACTGAACGCCACCGTGGGCAGCTATGTCTCCTCGCAGGGTGTCTACGATACGTACACGGCCGGGTTCGATCCCCTGATTGTCATGGGCGGGCCCCAAGACTATCTGGCGGTACGTTGTTACATCGATGAAATCCTGGTGTCGCGGCTCCCGGCGGCCGATCACATCCGCGCGCAGCTCTCCGTGCGAGGCACCGATCTGAAGGTACCGCTGGAGTTCGTTCGCGTACAGCCGCTCGTATCGCCGAAAATCGAGTTGGCCAACCAGCGCCGGGAAAAGGTCGATCTGCGTGTCCTGCCCGTCATTTTCCGGTTCAAGACGGCAGACTTGCCGAGGATTTATCCGGGACTGCTCGTCGACGTCTTCATTGGGCAGCAATGATGGGTGCCTCCGATATCCGGGGAGGGTGAGCATGCAATCCACCGGCATCATGCGTATCGGCTTCCGGTTGCTCGTGAACGACAAGGCCAAGTTCTCGGCCCTGTTGGTGGGCATCGTGTTCGCAGTCTTCCTGATGACGCAGATGACGGCGATGTTCGCGGGCATCCTGAACCGTGCCTACTCGACCGTCACGAATGTCGGCGCCGAGATGTGGGTCATCGATCCCGCGGTCAATACACCGAACTCCGCCTTTCCGCTGCCCAATTTCCTGCTGGACGCGGTACTGAGCATGGACGGTGTCAAATATGCCGCGCCGTTGTACATCGGTGGCGCGCAGGTCAGGCTGGCCAGCGGCGTCTACCAGTCGGTGAGCGTGGTCGGCCTCGACGATGCGAGTCTGTTTGGCCGCCCGCATATGGAAAAGGGGGACATTCTGGACATCTATGCCGACAACGCGTTCGTGGTCGTCGACGATCCGGAAATCGCCAAGCTGGAACATCCGGCGATCGGCACCACGTTCGAAATCAATGACTTTCGCGGCGTGGTCGTGGGCCTGGCGAACGTCTCCGCGAACGGTTTGAACGGCGTGCCAACGCTCTATACGACGTACAGCCGGGCCGTCGAATACATCCCGGGTACGCGCTTCACCATCTCCTACATTCTCGTGCAGCCCAAGTCGCCGGCGGCGATCCCGGCCATCAAGCGGCAGGTGGCCAAGCTGGGCTACATCGCGCTCACCAAGGACGAGTTCAATCAGCGCGTTGCGAACTTCTACACGTACCGGACCGGCATCGGTACCAATATTCTGCTCATGACCATCATCAGTTTCATCGTGGGGGTCTCCATTTCGGGCCAGACGTTCTATTCGTTCGTGCTCGAAAACCTGGACAAATTCGGCGCGCTGAAAGCGATCGGCGCAAAAGGCAGCGAACTGGTGAAGATGATTCTGTTCATGGCCGCATTTACCGCATTGACGGGATATGGCATCGGCGTGGGCCTGGTCACGCTGGTGATTGCCCTTGCCAAGCGCACGTTGCCAAACTACGCCGCCATCACCACGTTCTGGAATCTCGCGTTCTCCTTTACGATGGTGCTGCTGATCGCGGCGATTTCCAGCTATATCGGCATTCGCAAAGTGTTGCGGATCGAGCCGTTCGACATTTTCCGTGGATAAGCCCGCGGCGCCTCGCGGGCGGCGCTGTCGCCCATTGACGTTCGTCAATGCGCAATCGCGGCCATTGCACCAGACTTCAGGCAATACGTTCAATACGCTTGAAACGCTCGATAAACTCAATAAGCTCGCTCACCAAGCGCCTGCCGGGCCGATTTCACGTCGCGCTACCCGTGTCGTCGTGCCCTAGACCAAAGGAGGTTTTCGTGCCCCGATCCAAGGACAACTTACGCCAGGCGTGGACCGTCGACGATCAGGCGTTCGCCAGAACCGCGACGGCCGCCGAGCGGCTGAGATTCTGCCTGCAATACGCCATCCTCGCGCCCTCCACGCATAACACGCAGCCGTGGCGCTTTGTGATCAGCGACGACACGGTCCTGTTGTGTGCCGACCGCACCCGGGCGTTGCCGGTCAGCGACACGTATGACCGCGAGCTGGCGATCAGTTGCGGGGCGGCCTTGTTCAATCTGCGCGTCGCCCTCAGCCACTTCCGTTGCCCGTATGTGATCCGGATCATGCCATCGAGCGCCGAGCCCGACGTGCTCGCGAGTGTGCAAATCTCGGACGAGGGGTTCGTGGACGGACAGATTGCAGCGCTGTTCGCGGCCATCCCCAATCGGGTGACCAATCGTCAGGCCTTCGACCCGGCGCCGCTGCCGCAAGCGACGATCGCGTCGCTACAGGCGGCGGCCGAGGCGGAAGGCGCCCAACTCGCCCCGACAGCGAACGACGCGGAGCGCTTGCGACTGGCCGACCTGATCGATCAGGCGGATCGAATCCAACTGGGAGATCCGCGCTTTCGCCGCGAACTGGCATTGTGGATCAATGCCGCGCGGCGCGATGACGGCATGGCAAGCTACTCGGCAAGCGCGGCAAGCCTGCTCGACTTCGCGTCTCCGATCCTGGCCACCGTCGTGCGTACATTTGACGTCGGCGGCGGACTGGCGGCAAGCCACCGCCGTCTTGTGGAGGGTTCGCCCTTGCTCGTCTGCCTGGCAACGCGCTCGGACGACCCTGAAAACTGGCTGTTGGCCGGGCAGGCCATGCAGCGGGTGTTACTGACGCTCACGTCCCAGGGGTTTGATGCCTCGTTCCTCAACCAGCCGATCGAAGTCGAGACATTGCGCTCGGCCATCGGTGCCATGACAGGCAGCGGGGACTATCCGCAGATCCTGCTGCGCGTGGGCCGAGGCCCCTCGCAGGCCCACGCGCCAAGGCGCGCCCTGGAATCGGCGGTTTCGTAAGTGTGACGTTGCCCGAAATCACGAGTCCGCGCCAAGGGCAGGCGCGCGAGGCGTCTTGAGTCGCGAGGGCGGGAATGGGGCTGGAAACACAGGGTGAGCGGTCGTCGATGTGGCTACAGGGGCTGCGCAAACGGCTGAACGAGCATCCGCTCAGGCGCGTGGGCCCCGGGCTGATCACGGGCGTCGCGGACGACGATCCGAGCGGTGTCGTCACCTACACCCAGGCGGGCGCGCAGTATGGGCTCAACATGCTGTGGACCATGCCGCTCGCATTCCCCTTGATGGCGGCCATGCAGTTGATCTGCGCGCGCATCGGTCGCGTCACGGGCAAAGGGCTTGCCGCCAATATCGAGACGGCATTTCCGCCGATTGTCCTGCGCGGCGTGATCATCCTGCTCCTCTTTGCCAATACGCTCAATATTGCGGCCGATCTGGCCGCGATGGGCGAGGTGGCGGAACTGACCAGCGGCATCGATCGACATTGGATGACCATCGGCTTCGCGCTCGGCTCGCTGCTCCTGCAGGTCTTCGTGCCTTACCACCGCTACGTTGTCTTCCTGAAATGGCTGACCGTGTCGTTGCTCGCCTACGCCGCCGTCCTGTTGACGGTGCATGTACCGTGGCGACAGGTGGCCATGCGTACGCTGTGGCCCGATCTCACCATCGATTCGGCCAGCGCGGCCGTCATTGTGGGGGTGTTCGGCACGACTATCAGCCCCTATCTCTTCTTCTGGCAGACCTCGGAGGAGGTGGAGGAGATGGAACGGGACCCCACGGCGTTGCCGCTGAAGGACGATAACGTGGCCGCCGTTGCTGCCAGCGGCGAGCTTCGGCGAATCGGATGGGACACCTGGACCGGGATGTTCTACTCGGACATCACCGCCTTTTTCGTGATGCTGGCGACTGCCGTCACGCTCCACGCCAGCGGCATCCGGAGCATCGATACCGCGGCGCAGGCGGCTAGCGCGTTGCGGCCGCTGGCCGGCGACCTGGCGTATGCGCTCTTCAGCGTTGGTATCGTGAGCGTGGGTCTGATCGGGGTGCCGGTGCTGGCGGGGTCCGGCGCCTATGCGATGGCCGAGGCCATGCACTGGAAGGAGGGGCTCGAGCGCAAGCCCAGCGCCGCGCACGGCTTCTACGGCATTATCGCGCTCAGCATGCTCGCTGCCACCGCGATCCAGTATTCGCCGATCAGCCCAATGAAGGCATTGTTCTGGAGTGCCGTCATCAATGGCGTCGTGGCGGTGCCGCTGATGGTTGTCGTACTACTGCTCGCGTCGAGGAAATCGGTGATGGGTCAATTCACGGCGCGTTGGCCCATTCTCGTCTTGGGCTGGATGGCTACCGGAGTGATGGGCGCGGCGGCTGTGGCGATGCTGCTGATGTAGTCGGTGGGAGATCACCGCAGCCGACAGCGCTGGCGCGCCGACGACTGCAGTGCGGGATCACGTCAGTGGGACAGCAGCACCGGCGTGGACATGTGCTTGAGCACCGTGCGTGTTGCGCCACCGAACACGAGTTCACGCGTCGGGCCGTGTCCGTAGGCGCCCATGACCAGCAAGTCCGCTTCGTACTCCTCGGTAACGGCCAACAACTGAACACCATCGCTGGCTTCGGTGTCCTGTCGGATCGACACCGGCTTCGCGCGCAATCCGTGTTTCTCCAGCAGGTGCACGATCTCCGTCAGTGACGGGTCGTCGCCCGCCGGGGAGCGGTTGATGCCGACGACGAAGATGTCCTGTGCGCGCCCGAGCAGTTGCCAGGCGTCGCCGATCGCACGTCTGGCTTCACGCGAGCCGTTCCAGGCAATCACGATGCGCCGGATTTCCTGTGGCAGCGTCACGTTGTGCGGAAGTCCGAGCACCGGTACGCCTGCCGAGACGACGATGTCGCCGATGCCATCGACACCGAGGGCGGCGACCCCACCCGGTGAGTCGGGTTGCCCGACGATGCACAGGTCGGTGCCTTTGGCAAAGTTCGACAGGATGGTCGTCGGCGCGCCGAACGGCGCATGCCAGTCTCCGGCGATGTCGTGTTCGGCACAAACCTCCTGGAACAAATGCTCGGCCGCGTGCAACGCCGTCTGAGCGCGCCCCTCCGTCCGGTAGTGGTCACCGGACGATTCGCGTTGTCCTGAATGCACCGCGCCCGGGCGGTGGGGCACGTAGATTCCCGCGAGACTGGCGTCATGGTGGCGGGCAAGCAGCCCGCTGAAGCGCAGCCGTGCCGCGCTCGTCGCGGTGTCGTCTATGTGGACACAAATTCTCCGTAAGCTCATTTCCTTCCTCCTCGCATGGGTCACCCGCGCATTCGCCTGCGACAAGACGGATTGCCGCGCAGGCATGTTTTGTTATAACGCGGCCAGCCCGCTCGGCGGCGAGATTCCCGCCATCGGGTTGATGCGAATCAAGCTCGCGCGGCTTGCGTGCGGCGCGTGACGTCCTGCATGAAATTGATGTCGGTCAAGCGCTGCCGAGAGAGGCCGGCAATGCGCCCACTCAGGCGCTAAGGTGAAAGAACCCGGCGCGATACCCGCAACTGTCAGCGACGTTTGCGATGGCGCCATCCCTATTCTGTGGCACGGAGTACCCCATGAAGACTGATGCTCAACTGCAGCGCGACGTGATGGACGAACTCGCGCGCGACACTAACGTTCATGCCAGCGAGATTGGCGTCGAGGTGCGCGACGGCATTGTCACGCTCTCGGGCGAGGTCGCGAGTTTCTTTGAGAAGTGCGAAGCCGAGCGCGTCGCGGCGCGGGTCGCGGGGGCGCGCGCGATTGTGATCGGACTGGAAGTCGTGCCGATGTCGAAGGATCGTCATACCGATGCCGATATCGCAAGAGCCGCGCTTGCCGTGCTGAAGTGGCACGCCGGCCTGCCGGACGACGGCATGCACGTCAAGGTCGAGAACGGCTGGGTGTCCCTGGCCGGCGACGTCGAGACCTACACGCAGCGCGTGTTGGCCGAGAGTGCCGTTCGTACGTTGCGCGGCGTCAAGGGCGTCATCAACGACATCAAGGTGCTCAGTGGGCCCCATCGCACGGAAATTGTCGGGCATATCGCCGCCGCGCTGGCGCGTCAGGCGCAGCGCGAGGCGCGCCACCTCGACATTTCCATCCTGGGCAATGGCGAGGTGCTGCTGACCGGCACGGTCCATTCGCTGGCGGAAAAGGAAGCCATCCGGGGAGCGGCCATGACCACGCATGGCGTATGCGCCGTCGTGGATCGGCTAACGGTCGAGTAAGCGCGCCGGGTAATGCCCATGGGGCGGCACACGCAACGCGAACACGATAGACGCAGGAGAAGCCTGATGAACGCAGACCTGGAGGCCGTCATTCTGGACGTGCTGGACTCGTGTCGGGAGTTGTCGCTCGCGACGCTCATGGCGGACGGGAACACGCAGTCCGATGTCGTTTGTTTCGTCCATCACGGACTCGACATCTATTTCGCCACCGGGCGCGATAGCCGCAAGATGGCGAATATCGAGCGCGCCGCACAGGTCTCGTTCTGTCTTTACAAGCCCTATGTGGGATGGCCGGACATCAAGGCGCTGTCGGGCCACGCCTTTGCCGAAATTTTGCCGGACGAATCGTC
Source organism: Pandoraea sp. B-6 (assembly GCF_000282835.1). Lineage (NCBI taxonomy): Bacteria > Pseudomonadati > Pseudomonadota > Betaproteobacteria > Burkholderiales > Burkholderiaceae > Pandoraea > Pandoraea sp. B-6. The sequence goes on from NZ_KB290537.1 coordinate 40,347, forward strand.
CGAGCGTGTACTGGCGATGCGACTGCTCGATGAGCGTTTTCCAGACGCGTGGACGCGCGTTCCCGAACACGGTTCGAGTCGCTCCACCATCGTGAAGCTCGAATGCTGGGCGCTTCAGGTGCTCGACTACAGCCGCGGGTTTGGTCACGCCGATATCGTTACCGTTCCATCGAAACGTCGCTGCGAATAGCGCGAATAGCCGTGGCGTCGGTGGTTGAAGGAATGCAAAACAAGGGGAAGAAATCATGTACCGCAACATACTGGTGGCTTTCGATGCCAGTCCGCCCTCGGAAACCGCGCTGATCCACGCCGCGAGGCTCGCCAAGGCGCTCGGGGCCAGGCTTCGCGTCGCTTACGTCGAAGTCGACCCGGCACTTTATTTTCCCTTGATGGCGGCAGCACTGCCGTCGGTGGCCGACATGCAGAACGCGCTCAACGCCGAGACGTTGGCCGTTCGGGAAGCGGCATTGGACATTCTGGCGCGCGAGGGTGTTGCGGCCGATTTCGCGACGCTACCGTTGATGGACAGCCATATGCACATTGCCGATCGCTTGCTGACGGAGGTTCGGCGGGTGGGCGCAGATCTCGTGGTCACCGGCTCGCACGGACGCCGCGGCCTCGCGCGCGTCACGCTCGGTAGCGAGGCCAACCGCCTGCTGCAGCGAGCCGACCGGCCGGTGCTCATTATCAAGTCGCCCGCGCCATAGCGCGTGCGTGGTGTGCGGCGGTGCGATCAACCCCGGGACGCGGGGGGCTCGCCCCGACGCGTCAGCCCGCCTGATTGACGACCAGCAGCGGGCGATCGATCGCGCGGGCAACCCGCTCGTTCTCATGACCGTTGAACCATGAGAACAACCCATGACGATCCTGCGCGCCCACGACGACGAGATCCGCCTCCCATTCCTGCGCTTCCCGGAGTAGGGCGGCGGCCACGTCTTCCGCCAGGCGCGTGTGCGACACACGGCGCTCGATGTTCCCCTTGGCGCCCAGTTCGGTCATGATCGCCGAGGCTTGCGCGAGTGCATTTTCAGCCCGGGGGACGGCGGGCGTTGGCGTGAGCAGGGATTCCTCCAATTCGGACACGTCGACCCCGCGGTCCTCGACATAAATAGCCAGCAGGCTCGAATGCGGCGGGGCCACCTGCATCCCCACGCGCACCGCGTGCAGCGATGCCTCGCTACCGTCGACCGCAAACAGGATCCGACGCGCGTGGTGCAGTGACGATTCCGTCGCTTTCTTGGGAATCATGAGGATGGCGCGGTGGGTGTGCTCGGCCAGTGCGGCGGAGACCTTGGTGCCCAACAGGGCGGCGATGCCGGCGGCCGGTTCGGCGCCGACGACCACCAGGTCGGCATTCCATTCGTCGGCCACTCGGGCAATACCCGCCGAGATCTCGCGATTGCCCAGCGCAGGCCCGAGCAGCCGCTTGTGCACCTGTGCGCCAGTACGTTGCAATACCGCCTGCGCGCCCTCCAGCGCCACGAGTTCGTCGCGGCGGAGTTCGTCGAACGCGGCGCTGACATCGGCCGGCGTACGGGAGTGGGGCGTCAGGTAGGCCTCGGGGTCCTCGAAGAATCCCAGGACCAGCACCTGCGTGTCCGGCGAACAGAAATGGCCGGCATACGGAATGGCGTTCAGCGACGCGCCGCTGGGATCGACGGCAACGAGGATCCGCTGGAATGGCTTGGGAAAGCCATGGGGCGACAGCAGTTGGGAGACAGGTTCCATGGTCGAAGTCGCCGGGCACGGCGATCCTTATCGATGAATCGTTAATAGCATAGACGGTACACAGGCAGCGCCATTGCGTTCGATCAACATCGCACGCCACGACGCGGCGCCGACGCTCCCCGTCACTTATGCTATACCGTGCACTGAACGAAATAAACGGGCGCGCGATGACCGAAGCCATGCTCGACATTTTGCCGTATGCGACCGCACTGGCGATCGGCTTGCTCATCGGTGCCGAACGTGAGCGGCGCAAGGGGGCGAGCCGCGAGCGGGCGGCGGCAGGCATCCGGACGTTTGCGCTGACGGCCGTGCTGGGGGCGGTCGCCTTGGCCTTGGGGGGCGTTTGGCTGCTGGCTGCGGTGGTGCTGGCGCTCAGCGCCGTGTTGATCGCCGCCTACCTGCGTCCCCACGACGATCCGGGGATCACGACCGAGATCTCGCTGATCCTGACGCTGCTGCTCGGTGCGATGGCGCAACGCCACCCCGCCTTGACGATCGCCATCGCCGTGGCCGTCGCGAGCGTGATGCAGGTGCGCTTTCACTTGCATCGGCTCGTGACGCGCGTCGTGACGGAAGCCGAGTTGCAGGATGTGCTTCTGCTCGCGGTGGCTGCCCTCGTGATTCTGCCTATCCTGCCGAATCGGCCTATCGATGTCTTCGACTCGGTCAATCCGTCCACGATATGGCGCTTCACCGTTGTCATGCTCTCCATTGCCGTGATCGGTCATTTTGCCCAACGCGCGCTTGGGCCGAACGCGGGATTACCGGTCACGGGGTTCGCTTCCGGGTTCGCGTCCAGTATCGCCACGATCAGCGCGATGGGCCTGCAGGCCAGGCAAAATCCGGCCTTGTTGCTGCCCGCCGTCGCGGGAGCCGCGCTCTCCAGCGTCTCGACCATGGTGCAGTTGGCCATTGTGATTGGCACGGTCTTCCCGACCGTGTTGCTCCATCTTGCGTTTCCGCTCGGCGCTGGCGCCGTTGCCGCGCTGTCGTACGCCCTTTGGGCGCTTTGGCGCGCGAACCGGTGCGCCACGCCGCAAATGGTCCACATTGGAACCGCCATCGATTTGAAGTCCGCGTTGGTGCTGACCCTGAGTGTGTCCGTCGCCATGTTCGCTTCGGGGGCACTCTCGCATTGGTTCGGGAAATCGGGCTTGCTGGCGGTCGCCTTGGTGGGCGGCTTGGCGGACGCGCATTCCATCGCGGCCAGTGCCGCCGCGCTGGCCGAACAGGGCCGGCTCAGCGTCACGGACGTTGGCCTTCCGATACTGGCCGGGGCCTCGACAAACGCCATGGTCAAGGGGATTGCGGCGTTCGTATCCGGGGGGCCACGTTTCGCGAAGCTCGTCGTTCCCGGCATCGTGCTGGTGATCGCCGCGCTCTGGCTCGGGTACGCCTTCGCGCCGTCGATTTCATGATCGACGCCGAGGTTTCTCTTGATGTCAGTCAATTCGTCGGCGCGCTCGCGATCTAGATTAGACAACGTGCGACATGGATCGCAGCCCCCTGGGCGCACTGCGCCCCTTACCCCACGGAGTCAGCTATGGCAAACCTCACCCGATTCGATCCATTGAATTTCGACGAGCCGTTCGAGAACCTCATTCGTAACGCGTTCTGGCGTCCGCTTGCGCTGGAGAGCTCGAAGCGTATGCAAATCAAGCTCGATGTCGAAGAGGACGACAAGCAATTTACCGTACGCGCCGATATACCGGGTGTGAGCAAGGAAAACATCAAGGTCGCGCTCGACGGCAATCAGGTGTCCATCAGCGCGCACCTCAGCAACACCACGGAAAAGAAGGACAACGGCAACTTCGTGCATCGGGAACGGTATGAAGGCGATATGTACCGCAGCTTCTCGTTGTCACAGGCGGTCGACCGAGACAAGGCCGTTGCGAATTATCGCGACGGGGTATTGGAACTGGTGCTGCCAAAGCGGGCCGATGCCGGTCAACGGGAGTTGACCATTCAGTAAGCCGCAGAGGCGGTATGGGAGGGTGCCGCTCAGGCACCCTCGCGAGGCGGGCTAGTGCAGCGTTTGCGGAAGCGGGATGAACGCGACGCCGCGCGGCATATCTTCAAATTCGGGCGACCGCAGCCCGTCGATCACCTGACACGCATAATCGATCGCGCATCGGAGCGCGCGATAGGGGTCTGCGTCCAACCGCTCGTTCAATGTGATCTGTATCACAACGCCTTCAGTCGGCGTGCCATCCGACAGAGGGCCGTCGTGCTTTGCGGTTGCGCCGCGCACGATCGCCACAGGCAGATAGCGCCGGTCGTGGCTCGGTACGGCAAATCCACCGCAACCGACAAGTTGCGCGTGAGCTTCGATAACGAATGCCTTGTAATGTTGTCGCAGCGTAGACATGAGAACCTCATAAGCACTTGGGATCGCTGGCACGATCCAGAGGGATTGACGAGCGCGTCTGCATTCAGCATTTGTAATGCCTGTGCGAGGGAGGCGCCATGACACAAGTCAATTCGTCACGATGCAGCGTCTTGGAAACGTTGCGCAGGACCGCATCGACGCCAGCAGCGCCCCAAAAAACGGCATTCGGCTGCGCCAGGCGTGTGTTCGATGGATTGACGACTTTCATTCGCCAATCAGCTCGTCTTGGCGCTCGGATTCGCAGCGATTCTCCCGTGTACCGGGACGAACCGCCCGCTGGGTACACTTACTCGATGCAATAACGCCGGATCGTGCTTCCCATTTGTTGTTTGGAGGGTTTCCTCTCATCTTTTCGGCTGATACGCCTGCCGATCCTGGACGGTAATATCTCTTGAAAGCTGAGAGAAATACGCTTTAGTTAACAAAAGAACGGCTGCGGGTCGGAATAGCATTCGCAGACCGTTGCAAAAGCCAATCCCGAGCGGTGGGTGGTTTGCGCTCGTTGGTTGCCGCCCTATATCAGGGGCATAGGTCACTGAATGGCTCAAAATCGGTCCGATGCGGTTCATCCGCAATGTGCCACCGCCTCGCCGGTGTCGCTGGGTACGCGAATCGAAGGCTCTGCCGGGCAGCCTCTCAGGGAAGCGGTTGCCACCAAATTCGGAGGCAAGGCATGACGCGTATCATGATCGCGGACGATCACGCCGTAGTGCGAGACGGACTCAAACATATCCTGGAGGGGGCGGGCGTGTTTGACGTCGTCGGCGAAGCGGCGGACGGCGCTGCGATCCCGTTGATGGTCAACGATTGCTCTCCCAACGTATTGCTGCTCGATCTGTCGCTGCCAGGAAGAAACGGTCTGGAACTGATCCGGCTGCTGCGCGATTCCCATCCGGCGTTGCGCATACTGGTGCTGACCATGCATTCGGAGGAGCAGTACATCGTACGTGCTTTCCAGGCGGGGGCAGCAGGATACCTGACCAAGGAAAGCGCGGCGGAAGAACTCGTCACGGCCATCAATCATGTGGCCGTGGGCGGCACCTATGTCAGCCAGTCGATCGCGGGCAAGTTGGCATCGAGCTTCCAGGGAAATGGCGACGACGTGCCGCATCGGCGCCTGTCCAATCGCGAACTGGAAGTCTATCGTCGTCTGGTGCGTGGCGAACCGCTCACCACCATCGCCAATGCGCTGTGTGTCAGCCCCAAGACCGTCAGCACGTACAAGATGCGTCTCATGGAGAAAATGCAGCTGCCCAATGAGGTGCAACTGGTGCGCTACGCGCTTCGCCATCATCTCTTCGACGAGGGCGATAACCTCTGACGTCTACGCGACCAGGCTCGCATGGCAAGGCGTCGCACGTTCGACCGCCCTCATGTCGGCACCGTCAGCATGCGCCAAGCGCTTCGCGGTCCAGCAGCGTAATCCGCTTTCCCGCAACCAGAATCAAGCCACCGCGCTGAAACCGCGATAACGACCGGCTGACCGTCTCGAGCTTCATGCCGAGATGGCTTCCGATGTCTTCGCGCGTCATGCGCAATGTGAACTCGCGGGGCGAGTACCCTCGCTGCTCGAAGCGATTCGAAAGATTCAGAAGGAAGGTCGCGACCCGTTGATCGGCACTCATGCTGCCCAATAACACCATCTGCGCCGTCTCTCGGACGATCTCGGCGCTCATGAGCCGGTGAATATGCTGTTGGAGCGGCGACAATTCGCGGCACAGCACCTCCAGGGGCTGGAATGGGATCACACAGACGGCGCTATCTTCCAGGGCGAAGGCATCGCAGGGATGTGACTCGGCGACGATGCCGTCCAGCCCGAGCAGTTCGCCGGGAAGATAAAATCCCGACACGTATTGGCGCCCCAGCGAATGCTGCGCCACGGTCTTGAACGACCCCGAGCGGACCGCGTAGAGACTCTGGAACGAATCGCCGGTCCGGTAAAGCGCATGGCCCTGCCGGACCATCCGCCAGGTACGCACGACAGATTTCAGGCGTGCCGCATCGTGGTCATTCAGCTTCGACGCAACACAGAGGTGTCGCAATACGCACGTACCGCACTGGGCGGGGGGATGCGAGATCAGCCCGCTCGACATGCCGTCATTGACCGTTGAAAACGCCTCGACGGCACCGAAGCGACGTTCGGCGTCTGCCAAATAATGTGATTCGTACATCGCCATCTCCCGGCCAGCCGTTGGCCTGCATGCACCGATTGCGCGCACCCGGGCGCCCAATGTTCCGGTTGTCTTCCTGCATGTGCCTACCCGCACTCGCGCGCTGTCTGGCGCTGCCCTCAAGTGGCATGTTTTGTCGTCGGGGTAGGGGCTTGAAACCAAGTATCGCGACGGCCGCGTCGGGGGGAAAGCAGGCGCGGCTGAGATCTTTGTAGGCAGACGCACGCCCGGTGTCAGGCAATCCTTACGCAGACCGTTTCGTGCGAACGCCTGACGGGAATGCTTGACCTTGGCTAAACCGGCGCCGCCCCCGATGACTAGGATGATCTTATGGGGGCGCTTAGCCGCCGTTCGAGGAGAACGTCAATGCCATTTATCGACCGGGCCGATGCCGCACGCCAGCTAGCCAAGGCACTCAACGCGTACTCGGGCAAGCACCCGTTGATTTTGGCCGTGCCACGCGGTGGGGTTCCGATTGGCGCCATCGTGGCCGATGCCCTCGGCGGCGATCTGGACATTGTGCTGGTTAGGAAGTTGGGCGCCCCTGGCAATCCTGAACTGGCGGTCGGCGCCGTGGACGAGAGCGGCTGGACGTACCTGACGCCATACGCGAAGCTGGCGGGCGGCGAGAGTGCCTATGTCGAACACGAACGAATGGTGCAACTCGACACCCTCCGGCGTCGCCGGGCCCGCTTTACGCCGGGAAGACAGCGGACGAGCGCTGACGGGCGGTTGGCGATTATCGTGGACGACGGCATCGCCACGGGGGCATCGATCATCGCGGCCTTGCACTCGGTGCGACAGCTTGGGCCAGCACGATTGATATGCGCAGTGCCGGTGGCCCCGCCAGATGCCTTGCGCGACATCGCGCCCTATGCCGACGAAGTGATCTGTCTGGAGACACCGGCCGATTTCAGCGCGGTGGGCGCCTTCTACCGAAAATTTCCCCAAGTCAGCGATGACGAGGTCGTCGCTTGCCTGCGCTCGCGCTAATGGCCCACGCCGCGCCTGTGCAATACCCGGTGTCCTGCGTGTCGCGCCGCATGTCTGCTGGAGTCAAGGCGTGAGAGAACCCTCCGAAAAGCCTGAAATCATCGCGAAGGAAATTGCCGCCACCGTGGTACCGCGCGCGGGCGTGACCAACGACCGGATCGTTGCGATCTTCGACGAAATCGCCGACCTCCTCGACGTCGAAAATGCGAATCCGTTCAGGGTTCGGGCCTACCGCAATGCGGCCAGGACGATCGGTGCGCTGACCGAGGACGTGGGCGTCCTGCTGGCGCGCGGCATCGACCTCACGACACTGCCGGGCATCGGCGCCGATCTCGCGGGAAAGATGCGCGAGATCGCTGAAACCGGCGCAAGCGAACTACTGACGCGCCTGCGCCGCGAAACGCCTGGACAGATTCAATCGTTGCTCAGTCTGCCGGGGCTGGGGCCGCGTCGTGTACACAGGCTGGAGCACGACCTGGACGTGCATACGATGGAGGATCTGGCCGCCGCAGCCCGTGAACACCGCATTGGTACGCTGCCCGGATTCGGGCAGCGCACGGAACAGCGCCTGCTTGACGCCGTGCAGGCGCGGCTCGACCGGCACCGCCGCTTCAGCCTCGATATCGCGATGCGCGCCGTCGATCCCCTCATGGCGTATCTGCGCGAGACCGGCACCGCGCAGGCGATGGCGGTCGCGGGCAGCTACCGGCGGGGCAGGGATACGGTGGGGGACCTTGACATCGCTGTGGCGTCTGGCCGGCCTCAAGCCGTGATTCACGCGTTCCTCGCCTACGATCAGACGCGATCGGTGATCTCCGCCGGAAGCACGCGGGCAAGCACGGTGCTGATGAATGACATGCAGGTCGACCTAAGAGTGGTGGCCGCGTCGAGCTATGGCGCGGCGCTCGTTTATCTGACCGGTTCGAAGGCGCACAACGTGGCGCTTCGCAAGATGGCGCAGGCACGCGGGCTGAAACTGAACGAATATGGTGTGTTCCGGCAAGGGCGAAAAATCGCTGGCCGCGACGAGGCGTCGATCTACGAAGCGCTCGATCTGCCATGGATTGCGCCGGAGTTGCGAGAGGACACCGGGGAACTGGAGGCGGCGCGCGATGGCACCTTGCCGCGCCTTGTCGAAGCCCGCGAGATCCGGGGCGATCTTCACGTCCACACGAACGAAAGCGACGGTGTCGACAGACTCGAAGCCATGGCCGTAGCGGCCGGCCGTCAAGGGCTTCAGTACCTGGCCATCACGGATCACTCGCCGCGTCTGGGCATCACGCATGGGTTGAGCGCCAGCCGTCTCGCCGCGCAGGCGGACGCCATCGACGCGCTGAATGCAAAGGGCGGATTGCCGGGGATTCTCAAGGGCGTCGAGGTCGATATCCTGGAAGACGGATCGCTCGATCTTCCCGACGCTGTGCTGGGGCGGCTCGATCTGGTCGTTGGCGCGGTTCACAGCCATTTCGATTTACCCGCCGACAAGCAGACCGCGCGGCTGTTACGGGCGATTGACCACCCGCACTTCAGCATCCTCGCACATCCCTTTGCTCGTTTGATCGGCGAGCGCGACGCTTGCCGGTTCGACGCCGCCCGCGTTCTCCAGGCGCTTGCCGAGCGCGGTGCTTTCGTGGAAGCCAACGCACAGCCGCGCCGGCTGGACCTGTGGGACACCGGCTGCCGGCTGGCGAAGTCGATGGGTGTGCGGGTGAGCATTGCGTCGGACGCGCACCGCACGGCCGATTTCAACCATCTGGCGTTGGGCCTCATGCAGGCCAGACGCGGCTGGCTCGAGGCCGCCGACGTCCTCAACACCCGCCCGCTGCCCCGGCTGCGCGCCATGCTCAAAAAGACGATGTAGCCGTGGCGGGCGGGCGTCTACCCTGAACCTCATACACGAAGATCACGCCGATTTGCGCCATGTCATGGCACGCCGTGCGCAGATGGCTATAGTGAACCTGGCCCGCGCCGACCACGGCGGCGCATTGTCGAATTCGATGGGAGCGAGAGATGAACGACATTCGGACTGAATTCATGAATCACCGTCAGACCTTGGTCAACGACGCTGAGGCCCTCCTTGCCGATATCAAGGCGTTGCTGCGTGATATTGCCGACGAAGCCAATCCGGCGTCCGATGAAGCGCGTCCCGCACTCACTGCCAGGCTTCAGCAACTGACCGCACAGCTCGATACGCTGCGCACAACGAGCCGGCAGCGCGTGTCGGGATGGGCGCGAACCACTGACCATTACGTGCACGACCATCCCTGGCAGAGTGTAGCGGCCGCGGCATCCATCGCCGCGTTGGCGGCCGTCGCGGGCGCGGTGGTGGCCCCCATGATCGCTCGAGGCCGGCGTACGCCGTCGGATGCCGACCTGCGCCTTTGATGGGAGACCAACGATGGAAAGCCTCAAAAACCCGGGACTTGGCGCGTTGGAGACGCTGATGGATACGGAGGAAAAACGCATTCAAAGCGTGATGGCCACCACCGAATCGCCGCTCGGCGAACGCTCGGCATCGGAGTCCCACGACGACGCCGACCTCGCGAACGAGGAAACCGCCGAACGCGTGCAAGATGCCATGCTCGATCGCTTTCGCCAACAGCTCTCGGATATTGAAGCGGCACGGGATCGCATACGCCGTGGCGAATATGGCATCTGCATCGATTGCCGCCAGAGTATTCCGTATGCCCGGCTGAAGGCGTATCCGACGGCGAAGCGATGTGCCGCATGTCAGCATCGCCACGAGCGACTTTTCGCGATCGATCACGCGAGGTGACCGGCGTGCGCAGGGGCGCTCGCCGCCGCGCGCTTGCCCTCCTGGCCGGCGGGCTGATGGGCTTGACGTGTGCTGGCATCACGAATGCCGCCCCCGCGCAACATGACGTCCTGATTCTCGTCTATCACCGCTTCGCGGAGCGCGTCACCGATTCGACCACGGTGCGCACGGAGACCTTCGCGTCGCAACTGCGCTTTTTCGAGGAGAACGGCTATCGGGTGGTACCGCTGGCCGACGTCATCGCCTGGCATGCCGGCGGGCAGGACAACCTGCCGCCGCGCGCACTCGTCCTGAGCGTGGACGATGGCCACCGGTCCGTCTACGAGGTGCTGTGGCCGATGTTGAAGGGGCGCTCGGTACCCGTCACACTCTTCGTCTACCCGTCGGCCATCTCCAATGCGTCCTATGCCATGACGTGGGATCAGTTGCGCGCGCTTGCGCAATCGGGGACTTTCGACATCGAGTCTCACACCGAATGGCATCCCAATTTCAAGACAGAGCGCGCGCGGCTGGCGCCTGCGGCTTACCGGCGCTTCGTGCACGATCAGCTTCGCCGTTCCCGCGATCGGATCGAGGCCGAACTGCATCGGTCCGTTCGTCTACTGGCGTGGCCGTTTGGCATTTACGATACTGAATTAGCGGCCATGGCGCGCGACGAGGGCTACACGAATGGGTTCTCTCTCGATGCCAAACCCGTCACGCCGCAGTCGAATGCCATGGCGTTGCCGCGATACCTCATGACGCAGCACTGCGGCATGAAGTGCCTGCGCGGCATGTTGCGCAATGCACAAACGCATCATGATTAGCCGATGGATCGTCTGGAGCCTTTCGCTCCTGTGCCTGCAACCCGTGCCGCCGGCCACGGCAGACACCGTCGCAGCGACGGTCGTCGATGTGGCGACCCGCGAGCCGATTGCGGGCGCGACGCTCGTGAGCGGGGACCGCGCCTGGATAAGCGACCGCAAAGGCGAGATCGTGCTCCCCGATATGGCGCCGGGGGCGCCGATGGCCGTCTCGGTGCGCGCGCCGGGGTATGCGAGAGTGCAAGCCTCGCTGCGCGGGGGAGGTCGCGCGAGCGTTGCCATGACGCGCATCCACCCCAAAGCCGTCTATCTCTCCGTGTACGGCATCGCGAGCCGTGCATTGCTCGATGCCGTGCTGGCGTTGCCCGAACGTAGCACCATTAACGCGCTTGTCATCGATGTCAAAGGCGATCGCGGCATGACGCCGTATCGCAGTCCTGCGCGGGAAGGCATCGGTGCGCAGGCGCATGTGCCCGCGAATACGCCACGGGTCAAGGATCTGCCGGCACTGGTGAAATCGCTGCACGATCGCGGCCTGTACCTCATTGCCCGCATCGTGGTCTTCAAGGACGATCCTTTGGCGCGAGCCCATCCGGAGTGGGCGGTGCGCGATGCCGAGGGCAACGTGTGGCGTGACCGCGAACAGCTCCGATGGATCGATCCGACGATTTCCGCCGCATGGACGCACAATCTTGACGTCGCCGAGGAGGCGGCGCGCATGGGGTTCGACGAGATCCAATTCGACTACCTGCGATTCCCGGACGCACCCGGGTTGCAATTTCATGAGACCAACACCGCCGAACATCGGGTCGGCGCCATCACCGGCTTCCTGAGCGCTGCGCGCGAGCGTTTGCTGCGCTATAACGTCTACCTGTCGGTCGATATCTTCGGCTACGTCTGCTGGAACCTCAACGACACGGCGATTGGGCAGCAGCTCGAAACCCTCGCCGAGCAGGTCGATTACGTGTCCCCCATGCTCTACCCGTCAGGATTCACCCGGGGACTTCCGGGATCCGACCCGCCGACCGACCATCCGGGTGAGATCGTGTCGCGCTCTCTCGCGCAGGCGATGCGCCGCACCGGATTGCCCGGCGTGCGTTTCCGCCCCTGGCTGCAAGCGTTTCGGGACTATGCTTTCGATCGTCGTAATTTCGGCGCGGCCGAGATTCGTGCCCAAATCGATGCGGCCGAGGCGGCGGGGACCGACGGGTGGATGTTGTGGAATCCACGCAATCGATACGACCCGATGACCTTGCCGCGCTGAAGGCGCCGCGTGTGCCGATGGTCCATGCGAGAGGGACCTAGGCGCTCGCATGACGAGGCGTCGCGAGAGATGTCGCGCCATTTGATCCAGGCCAAGTTCTCGCGCGCGCAACCGCTTACTGTATCTATATCTGGCGGGCACTCATGGCGAGTCGCGTTGATGTCGACCGCCTGGCATGTCCCGGTGGCGTCTGCGGCGGACGCACATTCGACACGAGCCTGCGCCAGCGTTTCAAGGAGTCACAACATGAAAGTCAGAGCTAGGTCTGCCATGGTCCGGCCCACAAGGTGGGATCGTTTTCCGGACGAGCACGTCCCCGACAGTTACAAGCAACCCTCAGCGTCCCCCGCACTCGCGGCTTGCCCGGTGTGTCACGCCGTCTACCTGCGCGGGCATTGGCAATGGCGCGCCGTGCCGCCCGATGCGGCCACCGTCACTTGCTCGGCCTGTCATCGAAGCGCCGACGGCGTGCCCGCGGCCCGTCTGGTACTGGATGGCACCTTCGAGGCCGCGCATCGACAGGAAATTCTCGGTCTGGTGAATCACCGCGCGCAGCGGCTGCACCGGGAGCATCCGATGGAGCGCGTGATGGCGATCACGTCGGGCGAGGACGGTACGGCGATCACGACCACCGGAATGCACATTGCGCGCGATATCGGCAATGCCATTCACCATGCCTATGGCGGGAAGCTCGATCTCGACTACGGGCACGCGGAATCGGAACTTCACGTGCGCTGGCATCGATCCTGACGCAGGAGCCATCCCCATGCCGGTCATTCACGATTCGGCGTCGACGGTCTGCGATGCGGTGCTGGCGGATCGCTATCTTGCGCCGGGGGAGGCGGCGCGCGACGATGTCTTCCGACGGGTAGCGCGCGCGCTGGCCGAGGCCGAGCCACCGGATCGACGTGGCGATGCGGCACGGCACTTCTACGGCAACATGCTGCGGGGCGCGATCGGCGCGGGCCGGATCATGGCCAATGCGGGCACCGGCAAAAACGCCACGATGGTGAACTGCTTCGTGCACCCGATCGTCGGTCCGGACGTGCCCGTGGCGCGTCAGACCGACATCGCGCGCGCGCTCGCGCAGGCCACGACGACCCTGCGCATGGGCGGTGGTGTCGGGTACGACTTCTCGTCAGTGGCGCCCGCCGACGCACTGGTGTGTGCGTCGGATCATGGCACGGGCGATGTTTGCGACGTTATCGATCGGTTCGATCTGGCCTGCCAATCGTTGGCCTTGACCGATACGCGCGGCGGCGCGCAGATGGCGGTGTTGCGCTGCGATCACCCCGATCTGGACGAATTCATCAATGCCAAGCGCGGACGCCGGCGCTGGGCGACATTGAATGTGTCGGTGGCGGCGACCGCCGAGTTCATGCACGCCGTTGCCCGCGATACCGAGTGGCGGCTTCAGCATCGTGCGGCCCCCAATCGGCAACGACTGGCGGCGGGCGCGCATTTGCTCGATAACGGCAACTGGTGCTACGCCAGGGTCCCCGCACGGCAATTGTGGGCGCGGATCGTCGACGCGGCCCACGGAAGCGCCGAGCCGGGCTTGCTGTTCATCGACACGATCCGTGAATCCAATGACCTTGCCGACATCGAATCGATTGCCGCGACGAATCCATGCGGTGAACAACCGCTCCCGGCGTGGGGGAGTTGCGTGCTCGGTCCGATCGATCTGTCGCGGCGAGTCAGGCATCCGTTCGGCGTGGGGGGAATGCCGACGTTCGACTTTGCGGGTCTGGCACGGCTCGTCCATGTCCAGGTCAGAATGCTCGATAACGCAATCGACGTCACGCGATGGCCGTTACCGGAGCATGGACACGAAGCCCGAAGCAAGCGAAGGATCGGTGTGGGCGTCACAGGGCTGGCCGATGCGCTGACGATGATGCGTGTGCGTTACGACGCGCCGCAGGGCAGGGACCTCGCCAGCGCCATCGGGCGATGCCTGCGCGACAACGCTTATGCGGCGTCGGCGGCATTGGCGCGCGAGCGCGGGGCGTATCCGCTGTTCAGCGGCGAGCGCAGCCTGTCGACGGGAAGCTTTGCGTCGGCGTTGCCGGATGCCGTGCGCGCCGAGATTGCGCGTTATGGGCTGCGCAATAGCCATCTGCTGTCGATAGCCCCCACAGGCAGCGTCAGTCTGGCGTTCGGCGGCAACTGCTCAAGCGGTATCGAGCCGGCCTTCGCCTTGGCGTACCAGCGTCAGTTGCGCTTGCGGCATCAGGCACCGCGCGCATACCGTATCGAGAATCACGCCTACCGACGCTTCCGTGCCTTGTGTGGCGAGTCGGCGGCATTGCCGGACTACTTCGTCACTGCCAGTCAGGTGAGCGGCGACGATCACCTGCGCATGGTGGCGGCAATACAACCGTTCATCGATGCCGGCATCTCGAAGACGGTGCTGGTCGCCAGCGGGGTGTCACGCGAGCGCGTCGGAGATCTGCTCTATCGTGCGTGGCAATTCGGACTCAAAGGCGTGACGATTTTCCGGCCTGAGCCTGGTGCGGACGAGGTGCTTTCGGTGTTGCCGGCGTCGGCAGGGCGCCCGGCATGCTTTTGCTGAGCGACACTGAATGAACCGAATGCGCTAACGGTGCAATCCGCGGCCCGGAGCCCGCTGCGGCTTCGCCGCTCGTTGACCCGTATCAAGGCCGACCGAGATCGACTGCCTATGCTCGAAACAGCCGGGCATGACTGCCCGCCATCGGTCTTTCGAGGGTTCCCACGATGAATGAGGCCAAGCTTCCTGCGTACGCCGTCGTGCGCAATGCATCTCCTGTTCCGCTCGCCAGTGAGTCACTGCCGCTCATAGCGCTGCCGCCGCCGAGTCTCGAAGGCGGCGCCAGCTTGATGATGTCACTGGCACGTCGCAAGAGCGTGCGAGACTTTGCGCCGACCGCGCTTTCCCGCCAGCAACTCGGCGATCTGCTGTGGGCGGCGGACGGCGTCAATCGCGCTGATACCGGCGGGCGCACTGCGCCGTCGGCGCGCGGCGTGAACGAGATCGACGTGTACGTCGCCCTGCCCGAGGGCGTGTATCGCTATGACCCGGCGTCGCACCAACTGCACCTCAAGCATGCCGTCGATGCGCGCAATCTCACCGGCTACCAGGACTTTGTCGGTCAGGCGCCGCTCGATCTGGTGTACGTAGTCAATCACGCCCGCGCCGACGCGTTTCCTCAGTCACAACGGGATTCGTTCGCCGGCATCGCCGTGGGCGCGATTGCGCAGAACGTGTCGCTGTACTGTGCGTCAGCCGGACTGGCGTGCGTCGTGCGCGGTTGGTTGAATCATCGAATGCTGGCCAACGCCATGTCGCTCAACGAAGACGAGATACCGGTGCTGGCCCAGACGGTGGGCCATCCGAGGGTGACGGGATAACGCAATCCGTGTCGCTGGCGTTGCTGGGCGGGGAAGCGGCGAGCGGATGCGTTTGACATCGGTCAACACGGCGCATGCGCCAGCGACCATGCTTGGCTCATGGCAGTCGCACACCTTGGCCGGGAGACATCCCACGAGCTGCCATGCACCTTTGCGAGAGCCGTCATGTCAAAAAACATCGTCAAAGTTATCGAAGTGCTCGCCGAATCCCCCAAGAGTTGGGAGGATGCGGCGACGAAAGCCGTCGCCGCGGCCCAAAAGTCCCTTCGCGATGTCAAATCCATCTACATCGAGGACTTTTCGGCCGAGGTGGCCGACGGCAAGATCGTCAACTATCGAATCACCGCAAAGCTGAGTTTCAAACTCGAGTAGTGGCAGGGCGAGCTTGCCTGGACGACCTCCGGCCTCACGCTGCCAGCCTTTTATCCCCAACCAGATAGGGGCGCTCGGTGATTCGCTGCGCTGCGGAGGCGGGCGCGGGCGCGATCTGGAACTCGGTTACGGCCTCTTGCAGGCGCGTTGCCTGCTCCTCCATGGACGAGGCGGCGGCGGCAGCCTCTTCGACCAGGGCGGCATTCTGTTGCGTCACCTCATCCATCTGCGTAACGGCACGGTTGACCTGTTCGATGCCCCGGCTTTGCTCGCTGGAGGCGGCGGAGATCTCGCCCATGATGTCGGTGACTCGCTTCACTGCCTGGACGATGTCCGTCATGGTCTGGCCCGCTTGCCCGACCAGCACCGAGCCTTCGCGGACTTGCTGAGCGGAACTCTCGATCAACGCCTTGATTTCCTTGGCGGCGGCAGCGCTGCGCTGGGCGAGGGTTCGGACTTCGCCGGCCACCACGGCGAAGCCGCGGCCTTGCTCGCCGGCGCGCGCCGCTTCCACGGCGGCATTCAGGGCAAGAATGTTCGTCTGGAACGCGATGCCGTCGATCACGCTGATGATGTCGACGACCTTGCCCGAACTGTCCGAGATGCCGTGCATCGTGCCGACGACCTGTCCGACGACATTTCCGCCGCGCTCTGCGATTTCCGAGGCATTCACCGCCAGCGCGCTGGCCTGCCGCGCATTGTCGGCATTCTGTTTGACCGTGGCGGTGAGTTGCTCCATGGACGATGCCGTTTCCTCCAACGACGCCGCCTGTTCTTCGGTACGCGCCGACAGATCGGTGTTGCCGGCGGCGATCTGGCGTGCGGCCGACGTGATCGATTCGGTACCGCCGCGAATACGGTCGACCGTGGACGAGAGGCTTTCCTGCATGGCGCGCATGGCGGCAAGCAGGCTGGTGGTATCGCCGGGCTGCGTTTCGATCGTCATGGCAAGATCGCCCTGGGCAATGCGCCCGGCAATCTCAACGGCGTAGTGCGGCTCTCCGCCCAGGCTCTTCTTGATGTTGCGAATGATCAACAACATCGCCGCCGAGACAATGGCGCCGAGCACGACCAGCAGTCCGGCCCATTCGGCGAGAGAGCGGTAAAAGGCGTCGTTGATGTCGTCGGTGTAGACCCCGCCTGTAATGCACCAGTCCCACGGCGCGAAGTATCCGACACGGCTGATCTTGCCAACCGGCTTATCGTGACCAGGCTTCGGCCATTGGTAAGTAAAGTACCCCCCTCCGGCCCGGCCGACGTTGGAGATCTCCCGGAACACGTATTGGCCCGACGAATCTTTGAAGTCGGAGAGGTTCTTGCCATCCAATTCCGGCTTGATGGGATGCATCACCACGTTGGCGTGGGTGTCGGAAATGGAGAGGTAGCCACTGTCGCCAAAGCGCATGGCGCGCACTTCGGCGATCGCATCGCGCTGTGCTTCGGCTTTGGTGAGCGTGCCTTTGTCGGCAGCATCTGCATATCTTTTGATCACGCTGGTCGCGGAATCCACGACGTTCTTGAGGCCGAGTTCGCGCTCCGCGAACATGGTCTGACGCGTGTTGATCGAGCCCCAGGCGCAAATGACCAGGAGGCTGATCCACATCAGGCCCAAGGCCAACAACAGTTTGGTGTTCAGGGTAAAACGGTGCACGACTACCTCCAGGACTGGCAGTGGGGGACAAGAGGTTGACTTTGGGAGCGCGGCATCGCGATGGCGCGCCACGAATGGCGGACGCTTTGCAAGTCAGTTGGCCGACACTCTATCGACAGGTGACGCAAACGTCTGCGGGTGTTTTCGCTCATAGACTGAATTGCCGGGGGCGCGGACGCCCACGTCGTCACTGGCGCCGCATTACTTCGCGATCGCGCCGCTCAGCAGATGCGCCTCGGCATAAGGAAACACGATGTCCGGATTCGGACGAATCAGCTTCGTGTCCTTGCCGGCGTAGTGCAGGCGCGTGAGCAGGTCCTTGATGACATTGAGGCGCGCGACCCGCTTGTCGTCGGCGCTGACCACATTCCACGGCACGCTGTCGTTCGTACGGGAGAACATCTCGTTTCTCGCCTTGCTGTATTTCTTCCACAGCGCTACCGCTTGTTCATCGATGGGGCTGACCTTCCACTGCTTGAGGGGGTCCCGACGCCGCGACGCAATGCGCCGCTGCTGCTCGTCCTTGGTGATGTCGAGGTAATACTTGATAAGGCGTATTCCCGAGCGCACCAGCATGCCTTCAAATGCCCCGACGCTCGACATGAATTCTTCATGCTCCGTCTTGGTGCAAAACCCCATGACGTGCTCGACGCCTGCGCGGTTGTACCAACTGCGATTGAACAGCGTGAATTCGCCGGGGGCGGGGAGTTCGGCAACGTACCGCTGGAAGTACCACGAGCCACGTTCGCGGTCGGAGGGCTTTCCAAGCGCGACCACGCGTGTCTCCCGCGGGCTCAGATGTTCGACGATCCGTTTGATGGTGCCGTCCTTCCCGGAGGCGTCGCGCCCCTCAAAGATCACCAGAATTCTTTCGTTCACATGACTGAGGAAGTGCCGCTGCAGCTTGACCAGTTCAATTTGCAGCAAACGCAGCTCCCGCTCGTAGTCGTCCGCCGTGACGGAACTGACCTCCGCCTCGTCAGGATGATCGCGTGTCTTCGTCTTCATGCGGGTGCCCCGATTCGCGCTGCACGGACACCACGGGCCCCGACGGCCTCGTGGGCGATAACTGAGTCACCTTTTCGGACAGCAGGAGCTCAAGCTCGCTGCGGCCTACGACTTCCTGGACAAGGAGGCGTTTAGCCAACGCGTCGAGCTTGGGGCGACAGGCCTGAAGCGTTTGTCGCACCCGGGCGCTGGCCTGCGCCAGAATCGTCCGAACCTCCGCGTCGATCAGTCGCGCGGTTTCCTCGCTGCACGCCCTGCGCTCGTGCGGCATCATGCCGATGCCGTTGAAGAGCGGATTCGGCATATCCTCGTAAGTGGCCAGCCCAAGCGGCTCGCTCATGCCGAACTGGGTAATCATCTGGCGCGCAATATCCGTCGCGCGCTGTAGATCGTTCTGGGCCCCGGTGGACACGTCGCCGAAAACAATCTGCTCAGCCATGCGCCCGCCGAGCAGCACGTCGAGCCGGTCGAGCAGCTCACTTTGCTTGAGCAGATAGCGATCCTCGGTAGGTGTCTGCTGGGTATAGCCGAGCGCCGACACGCCACGTGGAATGATGGACACCTTCGACACGCGGTCGGCATGGGGGCGCATTTCCGCCACAATGGCGTGACCGGCTTCGTGGTAAGCGATGGTCTCCTTCTCCTGGGCGTTCATCACGCGATTTTTCTTTTCCAGGCCACCGACGATGCGGTCCAGCGCCTCGTCGAAGTCGACCATTTCTACGGCATCCTTGCCCTTGCGCGCGGCCAGCAGCGCGGCCTCGTTGACAAGGTTGGCGAGTTCGGCGCCAGCGAAGCCGGGGGTGCGCGCCGCGAGCACGGACAACTCGACGGTGGGCGCCAGGACGACGTGCCTGACGTGAACCTTGAGAATTTCCTCGCGACCCTTGAGGTCGGGGCGGTCCAGCGCAACATGGCGGTCAAAGCGCCCGGGGCGCAACAGCGCCGGGTCCAGAATCTCGGGCCGGTTGGTTGCCGCCATGATGATGACGCCCTTGTTGGTATCGAAGCCATCCATCTCGACCAACAACTGGTTCAGCGTCTGTTCGCGTTCGTCGTTGCCCGTAAAAGTGCCAAGGGCACGGGTCTTGCCGAGCGCGTCGAGTTCATCGATGAAGATGATGCAGGGGGCCTTGGTTTCGGCCTGGTTGAAGAGGTCACGAACTCGCGCCGCCCCGACGCCGACAAACATCTCCACGAACTCCGAGCCACTGATGCTGAAGAACGGGACCGCCGCCTCGCCCGCGACCGCCTTGGCCAGAAGTGTCTTGCCGGTGCCGGGGGCGCCAAGCAGCAACACCCCCTTGGGAATCTTGCCTCCGAGGCGCCGGTAGCGGTCGGGATCTTTCAGGAAGTTGACGATTTCGGCGAGTTCGTCCTTCGCTTCGTCGATGCCGGCGACATCGGCGAAAGTCACGCCAGTCTCTTGCTGCATGTAGACCTTGGCCTTGCTCTTTCCGATCTCCATCATGCCCCCCGCGGCGCCGCCGACGCGCTTGATGAGGAAGCTCCAGAAGGCAAAGAACAGCGCAGCGGGCACAATCCAGGACAGCACTGCGCCGATCCACTTGTTGTCGGCCTGCCCGACGAAGCGCACCTTTGCGGCTTCGAGTTCCTGGACCAAGGCGGGGTCATTGACGCGGATCGTCGAAAAGGCATGCTCGCCTTTTCCCTGATGCTGCATCGCGTCAGCCTGGGGTTTGGGGAGCAAATTCTCGATGCCGTCGGTATTGAGCGTCCCCGTGATGGCGCCTTCGCCGAGCGTAATGTTCTTGAGCTTACCCGCCTTCAAAAGCACCTTGAAATCGCTGTACGGCAGCGTCTCGACGTCCGAAGGGGAAATGAAACTCTGAAGGATCAGCATCGCCGTGACGGCCGCGAGCAGGTACCAAAGGGAAAACTGTTGGCGTGTTTCCATGGAATCCTTCCATCTTGCGGTCAGATTCATCATAGTCAGCGCGCCAAGCGCACCGCTTGACGGAGGTCAAGCCCCGATCTCGCCTGTCGCGGCGCATGTCGCCTGGCGTGGCTCACCTGGGGCACTCGCCGTCTCCGTCATGGCGATGCCGACGTTTGACACGCGTCAATGTGAGCGGGTGGGAAGCGGCGATAGTGAATAGGTTCGCCCCGGGAGGTCAACGTGAAATGGCATCTGGCCGTCAAAGGCTTGTTTCCGGCGCTGCTGCTTTGCCTGTGCCTTGGGGCAAGTGCCGAGGTGGGCATCCCCCCATTGACAGCCCGAGTCACCGACCTGACCGGTACATTGACCCGCGAACAGACGGCCGCCCTGGAGCAAAAGCTGCAAGCCTTCGAGGCCGCAAAGGGCAGTCAGATCGGGGTGTTGATGGTACCGACCACGCAATCCGAAGACATTGCGCAGTACTCCATCCGCGTCGTCGAACAATGGAAGCTCGGGCGCAAGGGCACGGATGACGGTGTGCTGCTGATTGTCGCCAAGGATGACCGGCGAGTGCGCATCGAGGTCGGCTACGGTCTCGAGGGCGTGCTCACCGACGCCATCAGCAACCGGATCATCAACGAGGACATCGTTCCACGCTTCCAGCAAGCCGACTTCTATGGCGGCGTGACCGCTGGCGTCGAACGCATCATGAGTGTTGTCAACGGCGAGCCGCTACCGCCCCCGAAGCGCGCC
>NZ_KB290537.1:61694-61977 GCF_000282835.1 Pandoraea sp. B-6
TCTGTCGGGCACCGTCGTCCTGGGTGTGCTCGCCGGCGCGATCGCACTTTTCTTTACGATGTTTGGCGGCTCCCATCTCGGTTTCAGGGGGATCGGTGGCATGGGGGGCTTCGGCGGGTCAGGGCGAGGTGGATTCGGTGGCGGCGGCGGTGGATTCGGCGGCGGCGGCGCCTCGGGGAAATGGTGATGCCAAACTTCCGGCGCATGGGGCGACACCTGCTGATGACGCATTGGAAAGTCGGGCAAGCCTTCCCGCGCAAGGCGCTGCAGGCGATCGAGCGGG
>NZ_KB290537.1:62125-63607 GCF_000282835.1 Pandoraea sp. B-6
GCAACGCCTATGGGATACCGAACACAACAATGGCGTTCTGATTTACCTGCTACTGGCAGACCGCAGCGTCGAGATCGTGGCAGATCGCGGCATCCATCAAAAAGTCGGGGCGAGAGAGTGGAACGCCGTGTGCCGGCAGATGGAAGCCGCTTTTCGGAAAGGCGAATACGAAGCCGGGGTCATCGCCGGCGTCGAGTCCATTGGTCAGCATCTGCGGCAGTACTTCCCGGCACGGGACGTCGGCACGAACGAGCTGAGCGACAAGCCGGTGGTGTTGTAACGGGGGCGAGGGAGCGGCGTTATGCGCTCGGTTGACGCGGAAATAGCAAGCTGAAGGTGGTTTTGCCCTCCGCGCTCACGACCTCGACCTTGCCGCGGGGAAGTGCCACGATGGATTTGACGATCGCCAGGCCGAGCCCCGTGTTTTTCGCGGATCCGTGGCGAGACGGATCGACGCGATAGAAGCGCTCGAAGATTTTCTCGATATGCTCGGGGGCAATACACTCCCCGTGGTTCGTCACGCTGACGACGGTCTGGCGCGTGGATTCACGTGCACAAAGCGTAATCGCAGTGCCGGCAGCGGCATGCGTCAGTGCGTTTGACACAAGGTTGCTCACGGCACGGCGAAACATGCCCGCGTCCGCCCAGATGCGGGCGTCTGCCTCGACTGCGATGTCCACGCCAGCCTCCTCCGCCAACCCCTGAAAGTAAGACGCGAGCCTGCGCAGTTCGCTTTGCGCATCGAGCATACCGAGCGCCAAGTGCTGTGTGGCATTGTCGGTGCGAGCGAGGAACAGCATATTCTCGGTCATGCGTTGGAGCCGCTCGCATTCTTCGATGTTGGAGTCGATCAGCGCCTCGTATTCTTCGATCGTGCGCGTGCGCGATAACGTGATTTGCGACGAGCTGATGACGTTGGCAAGTGGCGTGCGCATGTCGTGCGCGAGATCGGACGAGAATTGCGAAAGTCTCACAAACGCGCGCTCCAGCCGGTCCAGCATCCGATTGACAGAAAGTGCGATGTCCTGAAGTTCCAGCGGTGCGCCCCGAATGTCGAGTCGCTCGCCGAGGTTATGCGCTTCGATGCGAGAGGTCTGGCGACCGATGCTCCTGATCGGCCGGAACCCGCGTCTGGTCACGGCATACCCCAGTATGCCGACCAGCACCGCCCCGGCGGCCATCGCGAGAAGTACGTCGATGCGGTATCTGTCGAGGAGCGATCGGCGATCAGATGCAGTGCGCACGAGCGAGACACGAACCGTGTCGCCCCCCGGCAACACCTCCTGCCCGGAGATACATCGCGACAGGCCGATCCCCGCGGGCTCGCACGTATAGGCCACGCCAAACGCGCGGTGCGACGTCGCAACCGGCAACAGGTCCACCGCGTCCGCGTCTGAGTGTTCCACCAGCGGCGTGTTCTTCTCGTCAAAGATGCCGAGATAAACCCCGGGGTGAGACAGCAGCACCTCGTGGAAGAGCGTG
>NZ_KB290537.1:63808-71903 GCF_000282835.1 Pandoraea sp. B-6
GAGACGACGCAGCAGGGAGTAGGGTCTGCCGGCCACGCTCACGAACGATCCTCGAGTACGTAGCCCATACCACGAACCGTGTGCAGCAGCTTGTTCTCGAATGTGCTGTCGATCTTGGCTCGCAGCCGCTTGACGGCGACATCAACGACGTTCGTGTCGCTGTCGAAGTTCATGTCCCATATCTGCGAGGTAATGAACGTTCGCGTCAGCACCTCGCCCTGGCGCTCAGCGAGCAACTGGAGCAGAGAGAATTCCTGCGCCGTGAGCTCGACCCGGAACTGCCCCCTGCGGACCCGGCGCTTGATAAGGTCGATCTCCAGATCTGCAATGAGCAGTGTGTCTCGCACGCTACGCGGCGCACGTCTCAGGAGCGATCGGATCCGCGCCAGGAATTCGGCATAGGCGAACGGTTTTGACAGGTAGTCGTCGGCGCCCAGCTCCAGACCGGTCACCTTGTCATCCACGGTGTCTCGCGCGGTCAGCAGAAGCACCGGCGTGGGCTTTTGCATCCGCAGGCGCTTGAGAACTTCGAAGCCATCCAGTTCGGGGAGCATGACGTCAAGGACGATCAGGTCGAAATCTTCGTGCAGCGCGAGGAACAGGGCGTCTTTGCCGTTGTTCGCAGTGTCGACCGTATAGCTTGCCTCCGTCAGGCCCTTCCTGAGGTAGGCGGCCATTTTGGGCTCGTCTTCGACTATAAGTATGCGCATATCAGAAATGGGCGGACGCGCGGCCGATCCCGCACAGGCAGTGGGTGAGCGTCAGCCGCAAGCGAGGCATTATCCCATGTCGGGCTTGGGCATCGGACGCTCATGCCTGACCTTCGTCCCGTTCATTCGGGGCTCAACGTGCCGAGCGCCGCGACCACAGCGAGAATCGCCGTGGCCGCGTTGGCTTCGATAAAGAGGCTCCTGCGCAGCGCGGAGATGGCGCCCTGGTAATCCCCCCCTTGTACCCGAATCTCGAGCAAGGGCGCCAGATGGTAGCGATTCGCCGCCGCGAGGCCAAGCATCAGGCCAAAGAGCGCCAACTTCACGACGAGCAACTGCCCATAAGAGGTGGTGAACAGACCGCTCAACGTGGGACCGACGATCATGCCGTAGTTGATCAGGCCGGTGGCGACGAGCGTCACGACGATCATGGCGCCGACGACCGCAAAACTGTTCAGCGTTCGGCTCAACAGCGCGATGCGCGCTTTCGGCGTGGAATGACTGACGCGCAGTAGCAGCCCAAAGGCCGTCAATGCGCCGACCCATCCGGCGGCGGCAATGAGGTGGAAAACGTCGGACGTGAGGTGGAGGACGCCTTTATCTCCCTCGTCCATCACCCCGTGGCCGCCCCAGGCAAGCGTAATCAGCGCAATCCCACCCGAGACGGTTGCCACAGCAAGCGCGGTCGTAGGGCGGCGTGCGAGGGCGAGCAAGGCAGCAAGACATGCCCCCAGGGCAGCGATGCGAACCAGCCACGCCGCCCCGAAGGCTGTACCGGAAATCAGCATCGAAATCGCGTGCGCCCCGATCGAAGCGTAATCGGACGCCCCGGTCATGGCTTTGCCCATCACGATCATGCTGCCGACAGACAACGCCATGCCGATGGCAACCAGCATCGCGAGCAGCGCGCGCAGCGGCCTCACGAAATACGTGGAATGTCGTTCATGGCGCCGCAATGCATAAAGACCGAAGAGCGGCAATCCAAAAAGCAGCATTAGATCCAGGTAGAGCGCGAACCGGACGGCGATGTTGATCCAACCATCCATGCCGATCACTTCACCGTGAACATGAGCTTGCCGGTCACCGGATGCGTGTCGGAAGAAATGGCGCGCCAATCGACGCGATAGGTGCCGGCCGGCAGGGGTTGCGACGGCGCGATGACCATGACCTTGGGATCGTCGCTGCCCGACACCTTCGCGGCAACGCGCATCGGCGCATGGCTGGACATGCCCGGCATGCCCGTCATGACGAGCGCCGCGCCGGAAAATTGCGTCATCAGGTTCTCGGAAAAATGCAGCTCGATCTTTTCGGGGGAAGCGCCTTCGGCGTTGTCCTGCGGCGTCGAGGACAACAGCTTGGGATGCCCATAGGCGACCGAGGCAAGGGCCGCCGTGGTGGCGATCACCGCGAGACGAGAGGCAACGTGTCGAAGATTCATCGGTAACTCCGTGGGTAATTTGGGGGGGAGAATTAGGGGGACGAACGTCGTGCGTAGGACGCGCGAACGTCGACATCAGAACCAGGCGCGAACGCCTGCGACAAAGGACACTTCGCTGCGTCGCTGACCCTCTTGTTCTGCGAAACGCGCCGTATTTCCGTAGCTTCGGTCCCAGTTGACACCGATATAAGGGGCGAATTGGCGATCGAGTTCATATCGCAGGCGCAAGCCGAGCGAGGTGGACGACAGGCCCGCACCGATACCCCGGCGCGCATCGTTCTTGCCGTAGATATTGATTTCCGCAGTCGGCTGAAGCACCAGGCGATTGGTAATGAGCAACTCGTACTTGCCCTCCAGCCTGGCGGCGGTCTGCCCGGCCTGCCCGACATAGGCGGTTGCCTCCACATCGAAGTTGTACAGCGCGAGTCCCTGCAGGCCTAACGCGGCCCACGTCTGGGAACGTCCCGGCTTGAAATCGTGGCGAACGCCACCGACCACATCCCACCACGGACTGATCGCATGGCCCCAAAGTGCCTGGATCTCCGCGTCCTCCAATCCATGCTCCGTCCGCTTGCCTTCCGAACGGATCCATAAGCGGTCGATATCGCCGCCCACCCAGGCGGTCCCTTCCCAATTCAGCGCGTTGCCACCGCCGGCGTGTTGCCACTCCAGTTTGTCGAACAGCACCAGGTAGTTGATCTCCGTGTCGCCCATGTCGTGCATGTGTCCGCCATGGAATACGGCGTTGCGATCCGCGTCCGTGAGCGGCGGCACCGGAGATGCGGTCGGGGTCGATGCGGTGGGTTGCATGGGTTGAATCTCCACGTCTCCCGAGGCGGCCTCATCGTGCGTGTGCGCCGGCGAGGCCACCGACTGCGCAAGGGCAGGAACGGCATGTCCGAAGGCGGCCGCCAGGCCGAAGACCACGGCGGTTCGCTTGAGGGTCCGCGGGATCGTCGATGACATCGGCTTATCCATTCGCATCATTCTTCCACGCGCACTTCGCGAAACATTCCCGTCTCCATATGGAAAAGCAGGTGGCAGTGGTAGGCCCATCGTCCAAGGGCGTCGGCCGTAACGCGATAGCTTCGCTTCGACCCGGGGGCGATGTCGATCGTGTGCTTGCGCACCATGAACTTTCCGTCCTCGTCCTCCAGATCGCTCCACATGCCATGGAGATGAATCGGGTGCGACATCATGGTGTCGTTGACCAGCACCAACCTGACCCGCTCGCCGTACTTGAGGTGAATCGGCTTCGCGTCCGCGAACTTCACGCCATCGAACGATCAGGCAAACTTCTCCATGTGGACGGTCAGGTGCAGTTCGATCGTGCGCGTCGGTTCGCGTCCGTCGGGATCGGGAAATGCGCTCTTGAGGTCCGCATAGGTCAGCGCGCGTCGTCCGTTGTTGCGCGGTCCGATCCCTGGATCCGAGAGGCGTGGCGTGGGGCTCATGGCTTGCGCATCGACCAGTGGATTTCCGTTCTCCGTTACGGGATGCGATTGCATCGCCCCCATTCCGGACATGGCGCCGTGATCCATGCCGGACATGCTCGCCGCTGCGCTGGTGGTCGATCCCGACATGCTGTCCATGCCCGGCATTGCCGCTGGATCCGTGGCAGGCGTGCCGTCCATGGTCTGCAGGGTTTCACCGCTCATGCTCGACATATCCATGCCCGGCATGGCGTTGTGATCCGTGGCAGGCGTGCCGTCCATGGTCTGCAGGGTTTCACCGCTCATGCTCGACATATCCATGCCCGGCATGGCGTTGTGATCCGTGGCAGGCGTGCCGTCCATGGTCTGCAGGGTTTCACCGCTCATGCTCGACATATCCATGCCCGGCATGGCGTTGTGATCCGTGGCAGGCGTGCCGTCCATGGTCTGCAGGGTTTCACCGCTCATGCTCGACATATCCATGCCCGGCATGGCGTTGTGATCCGTGGCAGGCGTGCCGTCCATGGTCTGCAGGGTTTCACCGCTCATGCTCGACATATCCATGCCCGGCATGGCGTTGTGATCCGTGGCAGGCGTGCCGTCCATGGTCTGCAGGGTTTCACCGCTCATGCTCGACATATCCATGCCCGGCATGGCGTTGTGATCCGTGGCAGGCGTGCCGTCCATGGTCTGCAGGGTTTCACCGCTCATGCTCGACATATCCATGCCCGGCATGGCGTTGTGATCCGTGGCAGGCGTGCCGTCCATGGTCTGTATCGCCCCGTCGCCCGTGCTCGACATGTCCATGCCGGGCATTGCGCCGTGATCCATGCCACCCATGCCCATGTCGTCCATCGTGAGCAGCGGGCGTGGGTCAGGGGAGGGCACCTCGGCCGTCATGCCTTCGCGCACGGCCAGCGTGCCGCGGGCAAAGCCCGTTCGATCCATCGACTGGGCGAAGATCGTATAAGCCGATGCGTTTGCCGGTTCGACGATTACGTCGTACGTCTCGGCGACTGCAATCCGGAACTCGTCCACGCTGACCGGATTGACGTATTGGCCATCGGCAGCCACGACCGTCATCTTCAAGCCGGGGATTCGCACGTCGAAATAGGTCATGGCCGACCCATTGATAAAGCGCAGGCGAATGCGCTCGCCCGGGCGAAAGATGCCCGTCCAGTTCCCGTTGGGCGCCTGGCCGTTCATCAAATACGTGTACGTGTAGGCGCTGACGTCTGCCAGATCGGTCGGGCTCATGCGCATCTCGGCCCACATCTTTCTGTCGGCGATCGTCGCGCTCCAGCCTTGGGATTTGACATCGTGAAAGAAGTCCACGATCGTGCGCTGGTGAAAGTTGTAGTAATTGGACTGCTTCTTGAGCTTTGCCTTGACTCGCCGCGGGTCCTCATCCGTCCAGTCGGAGAGCATGACCACGTAATCCCGCTCGTACTTGAACGGCTCGGGGTCCTTCGCGTCGATGACCAAAGGGCCGTACACGCCCGTCTGCTCCTGCATGGCCGAATGACTGTGGTACCAATAGGTGCCGCGTTGCTTCACCGTGAAGCGATAGGTGAACGTTTCGCCTGCGTCGATACCGTTGAAGCTCAGCCCCGGCACCCCATCCATGTTGCTCGGCAGCAGGATGCCATGCCAGTGAATGGACGTCTGCGCCTGAAGCTTGTTCGCGACGCGCAGGGTAACGTCATCGCCTTCGCGCCAGCGCAGAATCGGGCCGGGCAGGGTGCCGTTGATCAGCGTGGCGGTTCGTGCCTGGCCGGTAATGTTGATGGGGGCCTGACCAATATCGAGATCGAACTGGGTGCCCGCGAGCACATTGGGCTGGCCCGGGCTCGAAATCGCCCAGACGGGGGGACGCCACAGTCCAAGCCCGCCAGCAAGACCGGCGGCCCCCAATCCCTTTACGAAGGTTCGTCTGCCGAAATGGGTTTGCATGTATCCGTATCCGAATGTCTCGACAACGCCGTACGGCGCAATGTCCGTCAGTCGGTACCGCGGTCTTCGCCCGGTCGGTACCTTGTGGTATGGGGCAAGATTATCCGGACGTCGCCATCGATCCCATGACGGCAAAATGACGAATTTGTCATGATGGACGGCTCCGCGCGGAGGGGATGCGCGAATTCCACCGTCCGCACGGGGAAGCCTGAGCCCCGCGCGGCCAATGTCAGAGCGCCCGCCGGATCAACCTTGCCGGGCCACCCAGATCTTTTTGCGGTTCAGCAGCAGCGGACCGATACCGATGACAATGCCCCCCATGCCGACGACATTGGTGGCCCAATCGAAGGTCGGGATGCTGTAGACCGCGATGAAGAATAGGAAAAGCCCGCTTGCCACCGGCCAGATGACATGCGTCACGGCGGCCCACGGGCCCTGCGTCAACACCTTGCGGTAGTACCAGCCGCAGGCGAGTCCGGTCAGCCCAAGGTAGAAGCAGATCTGGAAGCCGATCGCGGTAATAGAATCCTGCAGAATGACGTTGATCGTCGGCAGATAAGACGACATGAACAGCAGCGCCAGCCCGATGATCCAGATAAAGAAGATCGCAACGTGGGGCGTTTGCCAACGCGGATGCAGCCGCGCATAGCGATGGTGGAGGGCGCCGTCGCGGCTCTTGGCGAAGAGCGTGCGGGTGAACTGCAGCATCTGCGTCTCGACCGTTCCCACCGTGCTCAGCAAGACCGCGATGATCGCGACGTAGCCCCAGGTCGGTCCAAACAGCTTCTCGGCAATGGCGAAGATGATATTGGTGTTGAAGTGCTGGATCTCGGCGTCCGACAGCCCCAGCAGGGCGATGACGATGAAGACAAGGAAGAACACCATCAGGAACACCATCGACCAGAACGCCGCCCGGCCGGGAATGCGGTTCGAGTCGCGCGTCTCCTCGCTGAGGTTCATGGTCACGTCCCAGCCGTAGAAGAAGAAGATCGCCACCAGGGCACCGCTGGCGAACTGCGCGGGCGTGAACGCGAGGGGCGAAAACCAATGCCACGAGAACGCGTGCTGCTGCGCGTGAGGGAACACGAAGAAGCTCGCGACGATGATCACCAGCAGGATGATGCCCTCGATGATGGTCATCACCACCTGCACGTAGCTGGTCAGCTTGACGCCCTTGACGACGATTGCACTGACGACCGTGAGCCACGCGGCTGCGATCAGCGTCACGTAGTGCACGTTGTTCATCATGGGTCGATCGAAGATGAGCAGCGTGGCATTGGCCGCTGGAATCATGGCCGACACCATGAACACGCAGCACAGCACCAGCAGCGCCCAGCCGGCAAAAAAGCCCAGCGTGCGCCCGAAGACCATGCTCACCCATGAATAGGAGGTCCCGGCACTGGCCAGCGCACGATTCATGTTGATGAACGCGTATGCGATGCCAAACATGATCAGCCCGCACACCAGGATGCTCGCCGGGGAGAGCGTGCCGGCCGTCCCGATGATGGTCGACGTCGTGATCTCGACGCTGTAGGCCGGTGCAGTGCCGGCGATGCCCATAATCACCGATTCGACGATGCCCAGCGAATCGGCGTTGAGCTTGGCGGGTTGGTCCATAAGCGTGGGGTTCTAGGCTAGGTTGACATGGATGGATCGACGTTTTACTCCATGCCGGATGTCCAAGCAAGAGGGGGATGTCATTCTTGCGTTCGCCGTTGATTTTCCAGTCCCGGCGGGTCGCAATTCGCTGTCCTGCCGGACTTGCCTGGCCTTCCTGGGGGCACCCGCGGTCCACTTTGGTGCAAGGTGCGCTGAACCACGGGATGTAGGGTCGCTGTCAGAGCGTCACCGACGCCACGGCGGTGGGTCGAAGGCACGCTTTGCCGTTTCGAGAAACACCCGCTGACGGCTCGAAAGTCCGTGACGCGTTGGCACCAGCGCCATGATGGGGGCGGGCGCCAAGCGCCATTCCGGCAGTAGGCGAACCAGTTTTCCAGCGGCAATCAGTCGTGCGGCATCCCACTCGGACCGCTCCATCATGCCAAGTCCGGCGACCGCCCAATCGCTGATGACCGTGCCGTCGTTTGACGACAATGCGCCGGTCATTCGAATGGTGGCGGCCTTGCTTGCCCCCGTTCCGCGATCGTTGTTACGCATGAATCGCAAATGCGTGGCGTCTTCGTCGTTCTCGCGCAAGCATAGACATTCATACCGATCGAGCTCGGACGGATGCACGACGGCCGGCAGGCGGCGCGCAAACGCGGGAGACGCGCAGAGATATCGTTCATTGGGCGCCAGGTAATGCCCCACCCAGGAAGACGCTTTGACGTTGCCAATTGAAATGACGACATCCGCGCCTGACGCTGCGGTGAGCGGACTGTCGGCGAGCACCAGTGAAATCGAAAGGCCTTGGTGAGCCCGATGAAGCTCGCGAACCAAGGGCGCAATGTGCGCGCGACCAAAGCCAAGCGGCGCAACGATGCGCAGATTGCCGGTGAGGCTGCCGGGTTCGCCCGAAACTCGGGACGGAATTGCATCTATCCGTTCAAGGAGTTCAGACG
>NZ_KB290537.1:71913-83672 GCF_000282835.1 Pandoraea sp. B-6
AAACGCTGGCCTTCATCGGTCAGCGAGATACCTTTCGCGCCACGTACCGCAAGGCGAACGCCCAGCCGCTCCTCCACGCGCTGTAGGCGGACTGTGACCGCGGGGGGCGTCAGGTTCAGCAACCGCGCGGCGGCGGCGAGCGATCGCGACGCACCCAAGGCACGGAACAGACGCAGATCGTCCAGATCGATCATTAAGTCACCATTAATGTCATGTTCCCTCGATATTACACAGGACAAAATCCTGGCGGCGCTCGCGATGCGAATCGGCGGCGGCCGACGGCGCGAGGTCCTGGCTGGATGGTGCGTCCATTAATATAGATTTAATGTCGAATTTACCGCGTGTTACACACCGCACCCGTTTGCTTCTTTATCTTGAGCCCATCTGAATCACTTTCCGCTTTTGAGAGGTCGGAATCATGACTCGCACCGCTACGACGATGGACAACGTTGCAATGGACAACACGCGCACGCTGTACATCAATGGCGAGTGGTTGGCGCCGGCGAATCCCCGCACGGTGCCCATCGTCAACCCGGCGACTGGCAACGCGATTCGCCAGCTGGCGGTCGGGTCGCGCGAAGATGTCGAAAAGGCAGTTGCTGCGGCCCGAAGGGCGTTCGTCCCGTGGTCAGATACGCCGGTGGCGAAGCGCGTCGAGATCCTGGACAGAATGTATCGCCTCATTCTGGATCGTAAGGAACTGCTCGCACAGACGATCATGTCGGAAATGGGCGCAGCAATATCGTTCGCCCGTGCCTCGCACGTTCCATTTGCCGCGGAGCATATTCGTGTGGCAAGCGAAATCGCGGCTGGCTATGCTTTTCTCAAGGTTGACGGTCACACCGCCATTGCACGTGAACCCATCGGGGTATGTGCGCTGATCACCCCCTGGAACTGGCCGCTGTATCAAATTACGGCAAAGGTGGGCCCCGCGCTTGCCGCAGGATGCACGGTGATTCTCAAGCCCAGCGAGTTATCACCCCTGAACGCCGAGATATTCGCGCAGATCGCTCACGATGCCGGGGTGCCGGCGGGGGTATTCAACCTTGTGCAAGGCAGTGGCCCGGAAGTGGGCGAAGCCCTTGCGGCGCATGAGCAGGTCGACATGATCTCGATCACCGGCTCCAACCGGGCCGGCGCGCTCGTGGCGAGGGCGGCGGCAGACTCGGTCAAGCGGGTCACACTGGAGCTGGGAGGGAAGTCACCGAACGTTCTGCTACCGGATGCCGATTTTGGGCGGGTAGTGGCCTTGGGCGTCATGGCCGCGTTTCGCAACGTAGGGCAGTCGTGCAGTGCGCCCACGCGAATGATTGTCCCTCGCGATCGTCTCGCCGAAGTCGAACGCATGGCCTGCGCCACCGTTGAGTCGATGGTCGTGGGGGATCCTGGTTCGGCGCAGACAACGCTCGGGCCGATTGCAAACGAAGCACAATTTCACCGCG
The DNA here is from genome assembly GCF_000282835.1 of Pandoraea sp. B-6. Lineage (NCBI taxonomy): Bacteria > Pseudomonadati > Pseudomonadota > Betaproteobacteria > Burkholderiales > Burkholderiaceae > Pandoraea > Pandoraea sp. B-6. The sequence continues at coordinate 73,356 of NZ_KB290537.1, forward strand.
TACGGGCCATGATCGATGTGGGTATCGCGCAGGGTGCTAGGCTCGTCTGCGGTGGTCCCGGATTCCCGCCAGGTTTGAGCCACGGTTACTTTGTTCGGCCGACGATTTTCTCCGACGTGACGGCCGACATGCGCATCGCGCAGGAGGAGATTTTCGGGCCGGTCCTGAGCCTCATGGCGTACGACACCGTCGATGAGGCGATTGCGATCGCGAACGATACGAAGTACGGCCTGGGTGCGCACGTCCAGAGCGAGGACCTGATGCAGGCGCGCGCGGTTGCCTCGCGTATCCGGTCGGGGCAAGTGCATATCAACCATCCGGCGTGGGACGCCCATGCCCCGTTTGGCGGCTACAAGCGCTCGGGGAACGGTCGCGAATACGGCATCCATGGGTTCGAGGAGTACCTCGAGACGAAAGCGATCCTGGGTTACGCCTGATGGCGATCGCCGAGCGCGTCGCATGCCATTCCGAATCGCGCAACGTAGGGAAGGGAATGCGGCACACGGGTCGCCCTGAGGCAAAGGGCGGCGGACAACGGAACTTCAAACAAGATATCCATGTTGCAAATCGACAGAGTCAGCGATAGTCCCGTCATGCCCACCGATGTGGACGTCGTCATCGTCGGCGGCGGCATCATTGGAACCACTGCCGCGTACGAGTTGGCGCGTCAGGGGGTGTCGGTCGCCCTGGTGGAAAAGGGCTTCATCGGCGCCGAGCAGTCTGGGCGCAACTGGGGATGGGTGCGTCAGCAAAATCGCAGGCATGACGAATTGGTCATGGCAATGCGCAGCTTGACGCGGTGGTCGGAGATCGGAAACGAGATCGGTCGCGACCTCGGTTTCCGCCGTCAGGGCAGTCTGTATGGGACGACGGCGGAGGCAGACATTGCGAAATGGGAAAAGTGGGCGGTCGGCGCAAAGGCGATGGGCTATTCGTTCGATCTTCTCTCGGCAGCGGAGCTTAAATCCCGCATTCCGACGGGGACGGCGCGGTGGGTGGGCGGCCTCTGGTCGCCGACGGACGGGCTGGCCGAACCGAGCAAGGCCGCGCCAGCCATCGCCGAGGGGGCAAAAGGACTGGGCGCCTATGTGTTGCAGACATGTGCCGCGCGAGGATTCGACATCAGCGCTGGCCGTATCGCCGGCGTGTGGACGGAGCGCGGTCTCATTCGCGCGACGACGGTCGTGTGTGCCGGAGGCGCGTGGAGTTCGCGCTTGTTGAAACGCCATGGCGTTGAGTTGCCGGTCGCCAATGTGGTGGGCACCGCGATGCGCACGTCGCAAGTGCCGGCGTTGCCCGGCGGCACATTCAACGGTCCCGGGTTTGCGTTGCGTCGTCGTCTCGATGGGGGCTACACGCTTGCCGTACCCGGCTATGGTCGTGTCGAGCTGGCCCCGCAAGGGATTCGGTACGCCTTGAAGTTCTATCAGACGTATCGCTCCGAGCTGACGAAGAAGTTGAAGATCCGCATAGGGAAGAGTTTCTTTAATGGACCCGAGGCGTCGGCAAGCTGGGCGCTTGACGACATCTCGCCGTTCGAGCGTATTCGCGTGCTGGAGCCGGCCATTGACGAAGAATGGTTGGCGCAGGCGGTCAGCAACCTGACGACCTGCTTTCCTGAAATGAAAGGGGTGCGGATATTGCAGGCGTGGGCGGGCCTCATCGATACCACGCCGGATCTCGTGCCGGTGATTTCGACCGTCGATGAAATCCCGGGCCTGATCGTCGCGTCAGGGTTCAGCGGACACGGGTTTGGCCTAGGCCCGGGGGCCGGGTTGCTCGTGTCCGAAATGGCGCAGAATAAAACGCCTTACGCCGATATCACCCCCTTCAGTCTGAATCGATTCAAGAAAGGAGGGCAGTTGCTTCGTCCGGAGATGATGTAGGGCAGCTCAGGACATCCTTCAAGCCATTCTGCGGAACCGAATTCCATGAGGCCGAGGTTGTGCCGTCAATTCGCCAACGGGCGGGCGAGGATTGTCACTGCCGACGGCGACGTTGGGACTTGCCAATACCGTCGCCTTCGACGCATGCTAGCCAAAACTTCTCGGTCGATCGCGAAATGGAATTGAGACAACTCCGGTATTTTGTCAGTGTGGTGGAACACGGAAGCATGGGGCGGGCCGCCTTGGACCTCGGTGTGGTCACCTCCGCATTGAGCCAGCAGATCAGCCGTCTCGAAGGGGAACTCTCGACCCGCCTGTTGCAGCGCACGTCCGCCGGCGTGGTGCCGACTGACGCCGGCATCGCCTTTTGGCGTCAGGCACAACTCGCGCTGCGCCATATCGACGACGCCGCGGTTGCCGCGCGTTCCGCCCGTCTGTCTGGACACGTGAGCGTTGGGATGGCGCCAAGCACGGCGAGCGTGCTCGGCGTCGCATTCGCGCAAGCCATGCGTGCACGATACCCCGATGTTCGGCTGCGCATCGTCGAAAGCCTCTCCGGCTATCTCGCCCCCATGCTTAGCGCGCGTCAGATCGATCTCGCGGTGCTCTTTCGCGAGGAACCCGCGCAGCGGTGGAGCGTGATGCCACTGCTCGACGAGCAGCTGTTCCTGATCGGCGCCGAGGGTCTCGATGGTATGCCGACAGGCACATCCGTGCGGCTCAAGCACCTCGGCAGGCTTGCGCTCATTCTTCCCAGCGGCACGCATGGGCTGCGCTCGCTGCTGTCGTCGGCGTTTCGACGCGCGGCTTACGAACCTAACGTGGTCGCCGAAGTGGACGGTCTCGCGCTGCTCATGGACCTGGTACAAACGGGGATGGGCGCGACGATACAGCCCGGCGCCGCGCTCGCCAGATCCGCGAACGGAATGCTGGTGAGCGTGCCCGTCGCAGAGCGCTACGCCACGCGGCCCAACATGATCGCCAGTGTCTCCGACGACGAACTGTCGCCCGCGGGTCTCGCCGCGCGCGTCGTCCTCGCCGATGTCGCGCGGCAACTCGTGCACGAAAGCCGCTGGCCCGGCGCACGTCTGCGCGCGCCGCAGTCTTCACAAACAGTGAAGACCCCTTGAGGGGACACGACTGGCAGAACCGACTTGGCATCCCTATGATGCGTCCGAAAGGAGCCAAGTCAAATGGTCGATGTATTGGTAATTGGAGGAGGCAATGCGGCGCTATGCGCTGCGTTGATGGCGCGTGAAGCCGGCGCGTCGGTCCTGCTTCTCGAATCGGCACCGCGCGAATGGCGCGGCGGCAACTCGCAACACACGCGAAATCTGCGTTGCATGCACGATGCGCCGCAGGACGTGCTCGTGGATGCCTATACGGAAGAAGAATTCTGGCAGGACCTGCTCAAGGTCACGGGCGGCATCACCAACGAGGCGCTTGCACGTCTGACGATCCGCGCATCGTCGTCGTGCCGGCCGTGGATGCAGCGACACGGCGTGCGTTTTCAGCCACCACTCTCCGGCGCGCTACACGTGGCACGCACGAACGCGTTCTTCATGGGGGGCGGCAAAGCGCTTGTCAACGCGTATTACCGAAGCGCGGAAGCGCTCGGCGTGGACATCCGCTACAACACCCCCGTCGAATCACTTGAACTCGATGGCGCTCGCTTCGTCGCGGCACACAGCGGTGCCAAGCGGTTCGAGGCGCGCGCTTGCGTGCTCGCGGCGGGGGGCTTCGAATCGAATCGCGCCTGGCTGCGCGACGCTTGGGGGCAGAACGAACGCGGCGAATGGCCTGCCGACAACTTCCTGATTCGTGGTACGCGCTTTAACACGGGCGTGCTGATCAAACATATGACGCAAGCCGGCGCCGATTTGATCGGCGATCCGTCGCAATCGCATTGCGTTGCCATCGATGCGCGTGCGCCGCTCTACGACGGCGGCATCTGCACACGTATTGACTGTGTGTCGCTGGGTGTCGTGGTGAATCGCGATGGCGATCGATTTTACGACGAGGGCGAGGATTTCTGGCCCAAGCGCTATGCGATCTGGGGACGGCTCGTCGCCCATCAGCCGGGACAGATCGGCTATTCGATCATCGACTCGAAGGCGATCGGCCGATTCATGCCGCCGGTGTTTCCGGGCGTGAAGGCCGACACGCTGCCAGAACTTGCGCGTCAGTTGGGGCTGCCGGAGACGCCGTTCATGAAAACGATCACCCGCTACAACGACGCCTGTCGGATCGGCACCTTCGACCACACCGCGCTCGACGACTGCCACACCGAGGGCCTCACGCCAGCCAAGACGCACTGGGCACGCCGGATCGACACGCCGCCGTTCTACGGCTATGCGTTGCGCCCAGGCATCACGTTCACCTACCTCGGTCTGAAAACCAACGACCGGGCGCAGGTTCACTTCGGCGGCGAGGCGAGCGAGAACCTGTTCGTCGCGGGGGAAATGATGGCCGGCAACGTGCTTGGTCAGGGCTATACGGCCGGCGTTGGCATGTCGATCGGCACAGCGTTCGGACGCATTGCCGGCACGCAGGCCGCGCGCGCCGCACACAAGACAACGGAGGCTCACAGTGCAGCAGTCTGACGTGCTCACGCCCGAACGCACGCGGACCGCGTCGCCGTTCGATACCAAGGCAACCCAACACGGCGCATCGGGCAGCGCGGCGCGCGTGATTCCCATTGTGCCGTTGAGCAACAGCGAAGCCGAAGTGGCGAGGCAGATGCAGATTTGCAACGCGTGCCGCTATTGCGAGGGATTTTGCGCCGTATTTCCGGCCATGACGCGCCGTCTCGACTTCGGCAAGGCGGACGTCAACTATCTGGCGAACCTTTGCCACAACTGTGGCGCGTGCTATCACGCTTGCCAGTACGCGCCGCCGCATGAATTCGCGGTTAACGTGCCCAAATCGATGGCGCAGGTCCGCCTCGAAACGTATACCGAATATGCGTTTCCCAGGGCGTTCGGCGCGCTGTACAAGCGTAACGGCGTGACCTTGTCGGTCGCGCTGGCGGCAGGTCTCGCGCTCTTTCTGATGCTCGGGACGGCATTGCGCGGTGGTCTTTCCGCAGACGCCACGCCGGCAAACTTCTACGCGATCTTTCCGCACAACCTGCTCGCGGCAATGTTCGGCACGGTCTTTCTGTTCGCGATGCTGGCGTTGAGCGTGGGCGTTACGCGCTTCTGGCGCGACGTCTCGGCGGGAACCGCGAGCGCAAGCATGCCTGCCGCCGTCGAAGCCGCAAAGCACGCGCTGACGCTCAAGTATCTCGATGGTGGACACGGCGACGGCTGCAACGAATCGGACGATGCATTCACGCTTGCGCGACGCCGCTTCCATCACCTCACGTTCTACGGGTTCATGTTGTGTTTCGCGGCAACCGCGGTTGCAACGTTGTATCACTATGCGTTCAGTCTGGAGGCGCCATATCCCTACCTGAGTATCCCGGTGTTGCTGGGCACGGTGGGCGGCATTGGACTGTTCGTCGGGCCGGCGGGGTTGTGGTGGCTGAACCTCAGGCGCAATCCCGAACGCACTGATGCCCGTCAACGTCCGATGGACCGCGGCTTCATCGCGCTTCTGATGTTGACGAGCGTATCCGGACTCGCGTTGCTCGGGTTCCGTGCAACGCTCGCGATGCCGCCGCTGCTCGCCATCCATCTGGGCATTGTCATGGCGCTGTTCGCAACGCTGCCTTACGGAAAGTTCGCGCACGGCATTTTTCGCTCGGCGGCGTTACTTAAATCATCGATCGAGAAGCGCCAAGGCAAGACGTTAAGTCTGGGCGCGGATTAGGTCCCGCAGGGTCCCGTCGCTACCCACTAAGTACACATACCCATAATCAGGAGACACCATGACCCCCACAGAACCCATCTCCGTCAGTGGCGGCAGCTCGCGCGCGAACCGGGCCGCTGCCGTGCTACGGGTCACAAGCGGCAACTTTATCGAACAGTTCGATTTTTTTCTGTTCGGCTTCTACGCGACATCGATCTCGAAGATTTTCTTCCCGTCGACCAGCGACTTCGCGTCGTTGATGCTCACCTTCGCGGTATTTGGCGCGGGCTTTCTGATGCGTCCGCTGGGCGCAATTTTTCTCGGCGCATACATCGACAGGGTGGGGCGGCGCACCGGACTGATCGTCACGCTGTCGATCATGGCGAGCGGCACCATCCTGATCGCGTGCGTGCCAGGGTATGCGACGATCGGGCTGCTCGCGCCCGCACTTGTGCTGCTGGGACGCCTGTTACAGGGTTTTTCGGCGGGCGCGGAACTGGGGGGCGTATCCGTCTATCTGGCCGAAATGGCAACGCCCGGCAACAAGGGCTTCTACACGAGTTGGCAGTCGGCCAGTCAGCAAGTCGCGATCGTGATGGCGGCGGCGATCGGCTACGGCCTGAATCATTGGCTTTCCGAGCATCAGATTGTCGCGTGGGGTTGGCGCGTGCCGTTTTTCATCGGCTGCGCAATCGTGCCGTTCCTCTTCGTGCTGCGCCGTTCGCTGCAGGAAACCGCGGCATTCGAAGCGCGGCGGCATCGTCCGCAGGTGCGTGAAATCTTTGCGATGCTGTGTGTCAACTGGCGTATCGTCATTGGCGGCATGCTGCTCACGGCGATGACGACCACCACGTTCTATCTCATCACGGTCTATACGCCCACGTTTGGCAAGTCTGTGCTCAAACTCTCGACGTCAGACAGTCTGATGGTGACATTGCTCGCGGCCACGTCGAATTTCATCTGGCTGCCGATCGGCGGCGCGATCTCTGACCGTGTGGGGCGCAAGCCGGTTTTGCTCGCCATCTCCGTGTTGGCGATCTTCACGGCCTATCCTGCGCTTTCGTGGCTCGCCGGCGCGCCGAGCTTTGCACGCATGCTGACCGTGCTGCTGTGGTTCTCGTTCTTCTTCGGGATGTACAACGGCGCGATGGTCGCTGCGCTGACGGAAGTGATGCCCGTGGAAGTGCGGGTGGCGGGCTTCTCGCTGGCGTTCAGTCTCGCGACCGCGGTGTTCGGTGGCTTTACTCCCGCCATCTCGACGTACCTGATCCAGGTCACGCACGACAAGGCTTCACCCGGGTACTGGTTGAGTTTCGCCGCGTTCTGCGGGCTGGTTGCCACGCTCGGGCTGTACCGGCGCGGGCGAGGGCACACGGCGGCGGCCGCCACGTCAGCCTGACCCAGCGCAATGATGTCGGCGGCCGGTGCAAGACGACTGGTCGCCGTTTTGTTTGGGGCGGTCGTCCTCCGAAATATGCTGCCGGAATCCGTCTGTTGTTTCTGGGGCGCTGGACGCAGTGGGGTAGGGCGCCTGCCCGTCGGAAGCAGCCGGAAGCAGCCGTTACGCGATCGGTCGGCGCGTGCGCGGTACATGCCTTGACTTGCATCAAGGCATGTACCGCGCCGTTCGCACGGGTCACAGCATCTGCATTAACGTGTAGACGGCGGCGAACCTCAGGCTCACCCCCATCTCTTGAATATCACCAAGTTGCGCCGGGTAACGCGTCGATTGGCGCCCCCGCGTAGTACGAGCGCGCGATACGACTTGCGTGCCACCTCTGTCAGGAGCAAGTCAATGAAAAACATCGAGGTCGTCATGGGCAACGTAGTTCCGGTCGGCGTAAAAACGAATCGGCTGTGACCTTCGCGCGAAGCGAAAACGCGTCGCGGTGTCGACGTATGCCCACGCACATGAATTCCGTCGCTATCGGGCACCAGCGCCTTACGCACGAGCGATTGCCGGCACGGGGACGCTTGCAATGAGCGCACGGCACCGGCGTCTCCGGGCGCGTGACCTGGGCGCGCCGATCTTCCTCGTCACGCTAAGCCTCGCCGGCATAGGGTGGGCCTTCCCGGAAAATTTGTCGCTCTGGCGTTCCATCTCGATCATCGCGGCCTGGGCCGGAACCGGTCTGTTGGTGGGTAGCCTCGCCCTGATGGTGCGCGAGCCCCGCTGGTCTGGCATGCTGGGCGGCCTGGACACCATGTACCTCTGGCATCACCGCGCCGGCGTCATCGGCTACGTGCTGCTGCTGTGCCATCCGTTGGCGTTGGGAATGTCTGGGCTAGGGGAGTCGGCCCGTGCCGCATGGCTGGCCATTGCGCCTTGGTATCTGAGTTGGCCTGAGTGGCTCGGATGGTTCGGGCTGCTGTTTCTCATGGGGGGCCTTGCAACGACGTTCAGTCGACGCATGGGCTACCGGCGCTGGCGCGCGTTGCATTACCTCGCTGCGCTGGGTGCGATCAGCGGACTGGCGCACGTCGTTGTGATCGTTGGCGACGCTGGAGCCTTTCTCGCATTCATTGGACTGGCGACGGTAGCGCTCGCTTGGCGACTGTTGGCAACGGATCGCGGCTTGAGTGCACATCCCTATCGGGTCACACACGTTACGTCGAAGGCATTGGATACGATCGAGGCGTCGCTCGCTCCGTGCGGCGGTGCGTTACCGGTCAAGCCTGGACAATTTGTGCTTGCGGCCTTTGGCGATGGCCCCGTCTACCGCGGCTGTGGGGAATTCCATCCCTTCTCAGTCAGTGGGATCGGTCGAGGTGGCGTGCTCACTGTCGGCGTCAAAGCCCTCGGGCCGTGCACCCGACGCATCCAGTCTCTGGAGCCAGGCACGCTGGTGCGGCTGCAAGGCCCCTTCGGGCGTTTTTTGGCGGACAACGCCGAAAAGCCTCAGCTCTGGATTGCTGGCGGCATTGGCATCACGCCCTTCATGGCGGCAATCCGGAGCGGGAAGCTTGCCCGAACAACGACATTGATCTACCTGTACCGTGAAGCGCGCGATGCGGCCTTCCTCGACGAGTTGAAGTCCCGCGCCGACGTCGACCCGGATTTCGAGCTGATCGCCGAAGCCAGCGGCGAGTCGTTTCCTGATGTGTCAGCCATGTTGTCCCGGGTAAGCTGCATCGGGCAACGACAAGTGGAGATCTGTGGCCCGAAAGGGTTGGTAACGGCAGTTACGGCGAGGCTGCGCGAACTCGGTCAGCCTGCACAATCCATCCAGTTTGAGAGCTTCGACTTCCGATGATGCGCCGACTTTTCATTGTCTCCACGATGCTTTTCTTCCTCGCTCTGGGAGGATTCTGGGCGGCCAGCGTTTGGCTGCCCGACGCGCCTGCGGCGTCCCCTGCACCGGATACCCCGGCAACGACCGCGCGCGAGACAAATTACACATTATCGGAAGTCGCGCGGCATGCCACCCGCAACGACTGCTGGATGGCGATTCGTGGGCAGGTGTATGACTTTACCCGCTACGTGCCCCAGCATCCTTCGGATCCTTCTGTATTCTTGCCATGGTGTGGCAAGGAGGCCTCACTGGCCTATCAGACGAAGACCAAGGGACGCTCGCACTCGTCCTACGCCGATCAGTTGATGATCCCATACCGAGTGGGCGCGTTGCAGCAGGCGAAGTAGGGGGGTCTTCGGGTTGTACGTTGCCGCTTCCAGGCGTGGACATGGGCCTCGTTCGGGAACACGAACGCTTGCGAGCGGGTAAATTTGCCAGGGTTATCGCCGGAGTGGCTATATTGATAGCGTTTGCGTCGCTGAAGGTTTCGGCCACCGCCTTGCACAGGTGGTACCTGGATCAGAAGGTCTTTCCCATGAAAATCGTTCGCTCTCGCCGCGTGGCGCCCGCGCTTGCCGTTTGCCTTTTGATGGCACTCAGTGCCCATGCGGTTTCGGGCAACCGGGAAAATCGCTGTGGTTGGTTGCAGAACCCGACGCCTGGCAACTGGTGGCTCGACGACAAGGACGGCAGTTGGACGCTTTCCGTGATGGGCGAGCCGCCGGTTCCGGGGTTCGACGAGATTCCCGACATGTCGACAAAGGGCTGGGTTGTCACTAACGCGGGAAGTCACGGATACGGCTGCGCGTGCGTGGATATGGAAGTCGAAAGAGGAACCGGCAAGGTCGTGCGGATCTTTGCAGCCAAGCCGCTTTCGCTGAAACGCTGCAAGGCCGATCGCGCGCTGCCAGCCCCTTGATTATAGTTGGCGGACACAAAATAGGGCACTCGCAGCCAGCAAAAATAAATAATAAAATCAATCGCTTACAAATTAACGAACGGCATCGACACCCAGATTTTTGTCCATCAACGCAGACACAAATTAAGTGCATTTCTGTGGCGCGACAGAAAATAGGTGAAAAACGGTTGCGGACTCTGCCGTGGACAGAATATGGGTTCAATTCTGCCAGCCGATTCAGGTCATGATGTCTAGTCTTACTGTGTCAATAAATTCATGCCATTATAGAAACTTTTTCATCCACGGCGTGAGGAATGATGGACTGGGAAACGTCATTCGAGTCGTATCTGGAACATTTGTGTGAAGCGCTTGGGCATAACGATCGCGAATCAGGATTGAGGGGGCTATTGCCAAGGGCTGATGCCGCCAATTCGGCGCAAGAGCGTCG
>NZ_KB290537.1:83682-84559 GCF_000282835.1 Pandoraea sp. B-6
CGCATCTGGAACCGGAGCACGTGAGCGCGCGGCACCAGTCGTTGCATCATTTCGTGGCGAAGTCGGAATGGTTCGATACGGCGCTGCTCGAGCAGGTGCGGCGCTGGGTGCGGCCGCATATGGACCCGGCTGGCGGGTTGTATTGGATCATTGACGACACGGGATTTCCCAAGAAGGGCAAGCATTCGGTCGGCGTGGCGCGGCAATACTGCGGTCAGTTGGGCAAGCAGGACAACTGCCAGGTTGCGGTGAGCCTGTCGGTGGCGACGGAAGATGCGAGCCTACCGGTGTCGTATCGACTGCATCTGCCGCGTGAATGGAGCGACGATCCCGCGCGACGACAGAAAGCCGGCGTGCCCGAGGAAATTGAGTTTGCAACCAAACCGGAGATTGCGACCGGGCAGTTGCACGAAGCACGGCAAAGCGGCGCGCCCGACGGTATCGTGTTGGCCGATGCGGGCTATGGAGACGACACCTCGTTTCGCGAGGCCGTCAGCGAGCTCGGGCTGCAGTATGCGGTGGGCATTCGCTCGAACACGCGCGTATGGGCACCGGGCACCGCTCCTCTACCACCCGAATCCTCCGCGGGGAAATCGGGCCGGCCGCGTAGCTTGTTACGGCGCGCGCCAGGGCATGAGCCGATCGGAGTCAAAGATCTGGCCTTGACGCTCGATGCCTCGCGCTATCGCAACGTGATCTGGCGTGAAGGTACCTGCGCCGCGCTCAGTTCGCGCTTTGCCGCCGTGCGCGTGTGTGCTTCACATCGCGATTACTGGCGCTCCACACTGCGCGATGAGGAATGGCTACTGATCGAATGGCCCGAAGGTGATGCGGAGCCACTCAAATATTGGCTTTCGACTTTGCCCCCAGACACGAC
>NZ_KB290537.1:84569-122892 GCF_000282835.1 Pandoraea sp. B-6
CATGTTGCCAAGCTGCGCTGGCGTATCGAGCGGAATTATCAGGATCTCAAGCAGGAATTCGGCCTGGGACACTTCGAAGGACGTGGCTGGCGTGGATTCCATCACCATGCATCGCTGTGTATTGCCGCCTATGGGTTTCTTGTTGCTCAACGCCTCATTCAAGGCGACAGTAAAAAAAACTCCTCGATCCGCGACCCATTTGCCTTACCCTCGGATTACGTGCCACGCGGGTCCGCAGCGCACGCAGCGCCACGTGGCTGATTCCATCACCACGCTGCGCTGGCGTATCGCTGCATACATCGCGCGCCGGATCCAGCGATGTCCGTTTTGTTCAGCGGTCAATGCTGGTTTATTGACACAGTAAGACTAGTGTGCACCGACGCTGATTCACAGATGATGTTGGATCGGAAGCGATAGCTAGGTCGGCTGCCGAGATCATCGTAAGCCCCAAGGGGACACGGCCGAGAATCATCGGATATCGCGAGCTGGCCGCTGATTTACTGTCAGCTGCGAAGCGGGGGCTTGTGGTCACTGCCGTCGCCGGGGGCGGTGTGCTATTGCGCGAGATCAGTCGAGATCTCCGAGAGTTTGTGTCGCCCGCACTTCCCTGTAATTTTCTCGTTGGCGCTGGGCTTCCACAAACCAAGGAAGCATGGGAGAGGTTTCTGCGCCATTTTCCGAGGACGGCAGAAACCACGGGCGTTTATAGTGAAAAGGAGCGCCCGGCGTTTCTCTCTCGTAACAGGCTCAATTTCGAGCGCATTACGAGGACCGAGAAACCATGCACATCAAACGCGCCAAGACACTCAAACCTGCCCAAATCCGCCACCTGCTCCGCGTGACCGAGGCCACCAGTCGGCACCCCGAGCGTGACGCGCTTATTCTGCTGCTCGGCTTCACCTGCGGGATGCGGATCTCCGAAATTGCCCGCATCGAAATGGCGAACGTACTCCAGCCCTCCGGACTAATTCGAGAAGAAGTGAGCCTGCGGGCAGCGATCACGAAAGGCTGCCGCCAGCGCTGCGTGTACCTGAGCCATCGATTGATGATGCGAAAAGTAGATACGCGTTGAAACTCCGAAAGATTATGTCTATACTTGTAGATACGTAATGGAGGTGAATCATCATGGCAAAGACGGCAACACTGACTATTCAGCAATGGGGAAACAGCTTGGCGGTACGGATTCCTGCCGCAGTCGCGCGCTCGGCGCACTTCGAGGTCGGTCTTGAGGTGGAGGTGACAACCGATGAGGTTGGCGTCACCGTGAAGCCTGTCGGCCCTCGGAAGCTCACCCTTGCTGAAAAGCTCGCCAAGTTCGACCTGTCGAAGCATGGCGGAGAAGCTATGGCGGCGTCCCCTGTTGGCGCGGAGGCTTTTTGATGTCGAAGGTCGCTTGGGCACCGGATCGCGGCGACATCATCTGGATCGACTGCAATCCACAAGTCGGTCGAGAAATGAAGAATATGCACCCGATGCTCGTCCTGTCGCCTAGAGCGTTTAACGAGACAACCAGCATCGTCATCGGCCTGCCTATGACGACGGCAGAGTACAACGACACCAATCCGTTCGCTATCAAGTTCAAGGGGCCGAAAAACGTCACCAGCTACGTCTTGGGGCATCAGCCGAAGTCCTTCGACTGGCGGGCGCGCGGCGCGAAGCCGCATCCGTGGAAGCAGGCACCTCAGGAGGTCTTTTTGGCCGCCTGTGAGCAATTAAACCAGATCATTTCGATCTGCGAGTAAGGGTTTGCCTGGCGTGAAACGCCCCGAACCGGCCGGAAGCCGGGACTGACATCGTAAGAGGAACTACATGCGTCTGCTGCTTGCGTTGATTTTGCCTTGGCTTCAATTTTTCACGATCGGACGTCCCTTCGCGGGGATCATCTGCTTGCTTCTCCAACTCACGATCGTCGGTTGGATTCCGGCTGCGATCTGGTCTGTGTATGCGCTGAGCCAGTACAAGACCGACAAGAAAATCGAGCGCGCCCTGGCTAGTCGCGGGTGACGAGGAAGCCAATGAAGCGAGACTGGGACCTACTGCGCAAACAGCTGACGGACATAGAGGCCGGGAATGATGCGCTGGCAGATATTCCGGATGCGCCGAAGTGGACAGATGATCTGACTTGGGAGTCATATGACGCTCTTGCCAGAGAGCGGCGGAAAATTGAAGAGCGAATCGCAGGGCATCTCGAACTGCTAATCGACAGTGGATATGTTGATGGTCTTCATGTGCTCCGTGGGGCAGACAACCATTTCTCGTTCGCTTGTTCCGCGCCTAGGCTTACGATGTCCGGGCACGATCTACTCGATACTATGCGGTCATCGTCAATCTGGGATTCGATTAAATCCAACGCCAAGAAGAAGGGCATCGAGCTGACGTTTGATGCCATTAAGGCACTCGGTGCTTACGCCTTGAAGCAGGCACTGGCTGGATAGGAAAAGGGGAAACGCTAACATGGGCATGATCGGGGATGCCGCCGAGGGTATAAAAGCAGTTGGCCAAATTGCCGTGAAGCCTCTACTTGCCATCGCGTTCGCTAGCGGGGCTCTGCTATACGCTCCGGCACATCTTGTTGACGCAGCGGGCCTCGTCGACTTTCTCACGAAGTACCGAATGTGGGTCGGAGTCGCGTTGCTGGCGTCCTGCGCTTATCTGCTCGCGCATGGACTCACTTGGATCTTCAACGTCCTCGGCTCCTGGCTCGGCGATGCACGGATGCGAAAGGTCAGACGAAAGTGGCTCACGACGCTTACGCCAGACGAGAAGGCAGTTCTCGTTCCCTATATCCGCAACCAAGCGGCATCAATCGATTACAGCCTTAACGATGGTGCCGTGCGCGGCTTGGAAGGGAAGGGAGTGCTATACCGAGCGTCGTCCGTTTCATATGGCCTTAATTTTCCGTTCAATATGCAACCGTGGGCCCGTGAAATTCTGGTCGCGGAGCCTGAGCTTCTGATGTAGGAAAACGTTAGGGGGATAGTAATGGCTACAACCGAAAATCCCGGCCCGAAGGGCGAGTTGGTGTTGGTGGACTACTTTCACGAGTCGTCGAGCGGACATTTTGACAAAAGCAACCGCGCCGTACTTTTGCCAGGCAATGGGACGATGGTCACTCTGGATGTATTCGCCGATTCCTGCAATCACTTCAAAGGGCCGCGAGAAGAAAGTCGGGAGCTGTGGGAGATCGATCGCGAAGCATTGATCGGTCTCATCAACCAACACGGTAAGCGAGTCGGATAGGAAAACTGGAATGGAACTGATCTACTGGCGCGAGTTTGACGAAGGCGAGGAGCGGTTCTCAGGTAGGGCGCTTTGGGTACCGTTCGTCCGTTTCCCAGTATTGCAGTGTTAGCAACCTCAACATGAAAGTACTTATCATCGAAGACGACGCAGCCATTGCAGCGAACGTCTACGACTACCTGGAAAGCCGTGGTTTTCAAGTCGATCTCGCAGCGAACGGTCCCGCAGGACTCAAGTTCGCGCTTTCCGACGCCTGGGATGCGATCCTGCTTGATATTTCGCTGCCGGGTATGGACGGGCTGGCACTGTGCCGTGCGCTGCGTCAGCAGGCGCATCGCGATACGCCTGTGCTCATGCTAACCGCGAGGGATTCGCTCGATGACAAACTAATGGGCTTTAGTCACGGAGCGGACGACTACCTCGTCAAGCCCTTTTCGCTCAAGGAAGTCGGCGCGCGTCTCGACGCATTGATTAAGCGCTATCGCGGCAGGGTGGCCGCACAGGCGCTGCGGTTCGCCGACCTGACGCTCGATTTGCAGACGCTCGCTGTCGAGCGCGCCGGCCGCCCGATCAAGCTCCAACCCAAATGCCTTCACATTTTGCGTTTGCTCATGTTGGCGCCCGATCGAGTGCTAACGCGCCAGGAACTCGAAACGGAAGTGTGGGGAGGCGAACCGCCAGGAAGCGACACATTGCGCACCCACATCTATATGTTGCGCAAGGCTTTGTCGAAGCCCGGCGACGCGGAACTCGTCGAGACCGTTCACGGACTCGGCTATCGACTCTCTACTGGCAACGCCAATGCACCTCAGTCTTCGTAAGAAAGTCGCGCTGGCATTCTCGGCCGTCACGATTGTGTTGCTGGTGACACAAGCACTCGGTGTCCGGCTTCTCGCAGAGGCGCAAGAAGAACGACTGATCACCGCGTTGATTCGTGACGATATCGCGAGTGTGGTGCGAGGTTACGAAGCCGCGCCGTCGACGTTACCCCCTCTCGATGATCGCCTCAACGGCTATCTCTCCGCGGCCGACAGCTCCTCTCCGGCACTGCCCACCACTGTCGCTCAGCTTCCTCCCGGCACGCACGAACTGATTGCCGACGGGCGCGAAATCCACGTGACCATTGTCCCATTCAATCACGTACGACTCTACCGAGTCTATAACTTCAGCGTCTACGAGAAACATTTCAAAGAAGTCATTAACGCACTCATGGCGACCACGGGTGTGTTCGCGCTAGTCGCGATCTGGCTGGCATTTGGCTTGTCAGGCATGTTAGTTCGTCAGGTCGCCAACCTGGCAAATCAGGTCACAAAGCTCCGTCAGGATTCCGAGCCCTCAATCCAGTCGGGCGAGTTCGATGAGCAGGAATTGATCGGCCTTGTCGACGCCTTCAATGACTACCACCGGCGCATGGCCGATATGGTCGCGCGAGAAAAGGAGTTCACCGGCAACGTCAGCCATGAGTTGCGCACGCCGCTAACCGCCATCAAAACGAGCTGCGAACTGTTGGATCAAGCCCCGGGGCTCGACGACAGAGCACGTGCGCGGATTGCACAGATCGAGCGCGCGGCAGACCATATGCGGGAACTGGTCAGCGCCTTGTTGCTATTGGCTCGCGAGGAAACATCCTCAACAACACAGCCTGTGGCACTTGCCTCACTTGTCACGGAAGTGCTTCAGCCATTTGCAGAAAGGATCCGGGCAAAGGATATCGACCTCGTTGTCCAAGTGCCAATGGACCTACGCGTCGACATCAACGACGCCGCGCTGACGATCGTATTATCCAACTTGATCGAAAACGCGGTGCGTTATACCGATGTCGGTCACATCCGCTTGGCGTGGAAAGACAGACGATTGTGCGTGGAGGATAGCGGGAGCGGCATCGCCAAGGAGGCGCAGCCGCACATTTTCGATCGACTTTATCGCGGCGATCAAGCCGAATCCGTCGCACGTGGCTTCGGCATCGGCCTGGCGATCGTGCAGAAACTCTGCGCGCGTTACGGCTGGCCGGTCACCGTTGACAGCGCACTTGGCCAAGGGACCCGAGTCTCCCTGCGGCTCCCGGTAGTTTAACCCGCCAACGCGACGTGACATTCAATCGCTGACGTTCTTGACGAAAATTTCACATCGCGTTGCGTAGCATCCCGCCTTGACCGCCCCATTGGGCAGCAACGAGACGCGAGGGTGCTGACGTGCGCCAAACACCGCTCATTCTTTTACTTTGTCTGGCAGGCTGCGCCACCTACCACGCGCAGCCAATCTCGCCGGCGAAGCTCGCGCACCAATTCGAGGTGCGCACGCTTTCCGATGAAGGCCTACGTGAATTCATGCGGCGCGAACTGGGCCGCGACGTCCCGCCATCATCCCAGGCTAGCTGGAATCTCCCAATGTTGACGCTGGCGGCGTGGTATTTCAGTCCGGAACTCCGCGTCGCACGCGCCCAGTGGGCGACAGCAAAAAGTGGAATCGACGTTGCCGACGCGCTGCCAAACCCCGTGTTGCAGTTGCCGTTCCAGCGCTCGTCGCCGAATCCTGGGCCTGGGACCGCCTACACGTGGGGCCTTGCGCTCGACATCCCCATAGAAACTGCCGGAAAGCGAGGCTATCGGGTCAAGCAGGCCGCACACCTTGCAGAATCCGCTCGGTTGAGCGTCATGAACACCGCTTGGAAAGTGCAGGCACGGGTGCGCGATACGCTGCTCGCGATATACGCCGCTCGTGAGAAGGCGACTTTGCTCTCGCGCAAGGCCGATGCCCTCCGGGAGATCGTCGCGATGGTGGAGAAGCGCCGTGCCGTCGGCGAAAACGCCGGACCGGACGTCGACGCTGCCATCGTAGCAGCCACGCAAGCACAAGCAGAGCTCGCGACAGTTCGCGGCGCGGAGCAGGGCGCTCGCGCGCAACTCGCCTCCGCCATCGGTGTTCCGACGCGATCGCTGGACGCTGTTCAGCTCGATCTCCAAATGTTCGGCATGATTCCGGCGGCACCGCCCGACGCCGATGTGCGTCAGGCGGCGATCCTCAATCGTCCGGATCTGCGCATGTCGCTTGCCGACTACGCCGCCGCCGAATCCGCGCTACAGCTTGAAGTGGCAAAGCAATATCCCGACATTCATTTGGGGCCTGGCTACACCTACGACACCGGCACACACAAAATCGCGTTCGGTCTCGCCGGTATCAACCTGCCGATCTTCAATCAAAACCAAGGCAGCATCGCTCAAGCCGAAGCGAATCGCAAGGAGGCGGCTGCGCGAACGGCAGCACTGCAAGACACGATACTCGGCGAGATCGACAGGGCGCTCGACCTCTATCAGGCGAACGTGGAAACGCTGCGCATCGAGGACGCGCGCCTCGCAGCAGCCCGCCGACGGCTTGACAGTACGGCCGCGGCGTTTGCGGCCGGGGATGCCGGCCGACTGACCTATGCACAGGCCCGTGCCGATTTCCAGACGAATCAGCTCGTCCGGCTCGATGCCGCCATCAGTGCCCAACAGGCGGCGGGTCGGCTCGAAGACGCCGTGCAGCGTCCTCTTACTGGCGACGCCCCCGCATTGAAGCCGTCTGTGACTGAAAAGGAGTTGCGCAAATGAAGCTACGTTGGATCATTCTCTGCGCCACGACGATCGCATTGGCAACTGGTGCCATCTGGTACGTCTATCGGACACTTTCCCTTCAGCCGTCGGCTGCCGGCACTGCCGTGAAGGACACTTCACAACCTTCCGTACGTACGGTCAACGGGGAAACCGTCGTCGTGGTTGCGCCGGATGCTCAACGCGCGAGCCATATCGAGGTGACATCGCTTATCGACGCGCCACGCGAACAGACGCGCCCGGCCTACGCGACAGTGCTTGATTTGCAGCCCCTTTTCGATTTGCGCAGCCGCTTCGCCGCCGCGCAAGCGGATCTCGACACGCTCACCGCGCAGGCGGACAATTCGCGCGACCAATATGCACGGAGTCGGACACTATTTGAAGATGATCAAAATGTGTCCCGCAAGTCCGTCTCAGATGCCAATGCCATGATGCGGGCGAACGACGCAAAACTGCGTTCCGCCAAGATCGCAGTGGCCGGACTCGGCGCGACGTTACGCCAGCAATTCGGCGAGGCGCTTGCCGCGGCTGCGCAGGCACCGACATCCCGCGTCATGGAGCATCTCCGGGCCGGGCAAGCGACTGTGCTGCGTGTCACGCTTCCGGCGGGCAACGGCACCGATGCCCCGCCACAGATTACCGTCGATTCGCCGGATGGCAAGACGTTGCCAGCGCAGCGACTCTCGGCGGCGCCGAGCACCGATCCTGCCCTTCAGGGCCAGCCTTGGCTTTACCTCGTCTCCCAGATGCTCCCGGCCGGCACGCGAACACTCGCCAATCTTCCTGCAACTGGCGCGGCGAAGGCGTCACTTGTCGTTCCGGGGGGCGCCGTTCTCTGGTATGGCGGACAGCGGTGGGCGTATGTCAAGACCGCGCCTGACAGCTTCACGCGCCGCTTCGTTCCCGGATCGGGCGACGGTGATCCCAGCGTGAGCCATACGCCGGGCTTCCACGCCGGTGATCAGGTCGTCATTCAAGGCGCGCAGTTGCTGCTTTCCGAAGAACTCAAGCCGCGAGGTATCGCCACCGTCTGCAAAGACCCTCCGGAGTGCGACGACTAATTCGCCCACCGCAACGCGCACCGACCGATACGTTCCCTCATGCTTAACGCGATCATTCGCTTTTCACTGCGCTTTCGAGGCGTCATTTACGCGCTGGCCGTCGTCGCGGCCGGTTATGGCGTTTATTCGCTCACGCGCGCGAAGCTCGACGTCTTTCCCGAGTTCGCTCCGCCGATGAGCATCGTGCAAACAGAAGCACCGGGCCTGACCAGCGAGCAAGTCGAGACGCTCGTGACACAGCGGCTGGAGAACGGTCTGGGCGGCCTTGTCGGACTCCAGTCGATGCGATCTAGGTCGATGCAGGGCCTGTCGGCCATCACGCTCGTATTCAACGAGCATACGAATGTGATGCAGGTCCGTCAGCTCGTGTCCGAGCGGGTCAATGAATTGGCCGCGACGCTACCGTCGGGCGTCCATCCGCCACGACTGTTGCCGCTGACGACGACGACAAGCGTTGTGCGAACGATTGGCCTGACATCCAACACGCGCTCACTTCAGGCGCTATACGATATCGCGCAGTGGACGTTGCGACCGCAACTCATGAGCGTTCCCGGTGTTGCCGATGCCATTGTTTTCGGTGGCCAGACCCGGCAGATGCAGATCCAGGTCGATCCGACCAAATTAATACGTTATGGGCTATCGATCCAGGACGTGGTCGCCGCCGCGAAAGCATCAACGGGAGTGAAGGGCGCCGGGTTCATCGAGGGGGACAACCAGCGTATCGCGGTGAACGCGGACGGTCAGATCGCCGAGCCGCAGACGCTGGCCAACGTGGTGCTGCATTGGAGCCATGGTGCTGCCGTCCGCATTGGGGACGTCGCCACCGTGGCGTGGGGCGCTGCGCCGGCGGTCGGCGCAGCATCGATCATGGCGCATCCCGGCGTAATGGTTGTTCTGGAAAGCCAATATGGCACCAATACGCTCGAGGTGACAAAAGGCATCGAGACATCGCTGGCGTCGATCAAGCCGATTCTCGCGAAGCAAGGCGTCGAGGTCAACGCCGAGGTATTCCGGCCCGCCAGCTTCATCGATGCGGCGCTGAGCCACCTCCGCACTGCGTTGCTCGTTGGCGCGGCGCTTGTGATCTCTGTCCTTTTCCTGTTCCTGCTCAATGTGCGCACGGCCGTCATTTCAGCGGTAGCGATTCCGCTGTCACTGCTCGTTGCGATTATCGTTCTGACCGCATTCGGCGTCAGTCTGAACACCATGACGCTCGGCGGGCTCGCGATCGCGCTGGGCGAAGTGGTCGACGACGCCATCATCGACGTTGAGAACATCTATCGGCGGCTGCGGCAGAATCAGACCCTCCCGACGCCGCAGCCGGCCTATCGCGTCGTGCTGCGCGCCTCGCTTGAAGTGCGCAGCGCCGTGGTGTTCGCGACGTTCATCGTGATGCTGATCTTCCTGCCGGTGCTGACGTTATCGGGTGTCGCTGGAAAATTGTTCGCGCCGCTTGGTATTGCGTACATCCTGGCCGTGCTCGCGTCGCTTGGCGTGGCACTCACCGTCACACCCGCGTTGGCCTTGGCGCTACTGGTAGGCGGGCCATTGCCACAGCATGAGCCGCGTCTGATTGCCCGCCTGAAGGCTCGTTATGCAGCGCTGCTCCTGACGGTCGAGCAGCACGTGAAGTCCGTGATGATCGCCGTTGGGCTGATGTGCGTCGTCGCGCTCGGATCGTTACCGCTTCTGAGCGGCAACTTCATCCCCGAACTTCGCGAAGGTCACTATATCGTGCACATGGGGCTTGCGCCCGGCACGTCGCTTGCAGAATCGATGCGCGTCGGCGCCCGAGTGTCGCAAGTGTTGATGAAGGTGCCCGGTGTTCGGTTGGTCGCACAACGGGCGGGGCGTGCCCATGGCGTCGTCGACCCGACCGGCGTTCAGCTTTCAGAATTCGAGGTCGATCTTGAGCCAATGAGCGCGACTGGCCAAAGCTGGGCCCTCTACCGCATCCAACAGGCACTCGCTCGCTTTCCGGGATTGACGACTTCGGTCAATACGTTTCTCGTTGAACGGATCGACGAGACGATATCGGGTGCGACGGCGCCTGTGGCCGTGAACGTGTTCGGCGACAATCTCGACGTCATCGACCGCAAGGCGCAGGAGATCGCTCAACTACTGGGTTCGATTCGTGGTGCGGCAAGCGTCCGGGTCGAATCTCCCCCGGACATTCCTGAGCTGGAAGTGAGGCTCAAACCCGAGTCATTGAGCCGCTGGGGCTTCCGGCCGCTCGACGTGCTCGACACCATCCAGGCGGCGAATGAGGGCACCACCGTCTCCCAGATCTACCGAGGCAGCCGAACATACGATGTCGTCGTCGTCCTGGCGCCATCGGCCAGGGCGACACCTGACGATATCGGTGCGCTGAAGTTGCGCAATCCGGATGGACTTGCCGTGTCGCTTCGAGACCTGGCGTCGATACGTCAGGTGTCGGGCCGGTATCAAATCACGCACGACAACGGTCGACGCATGCAAACCGTCTCAGTCAACCTCGGCAACCGGGCGGTCAGTGATTTCGTCAAGGAGGCGCAGGCGCGTGTGAGCCGGGAAATCAAGTTGCCGTCGGGAACGTATGCCGTGTTCACGGGCGAGAACGAAGCGCGTACACAATCTCAGCATGACCTGGTCGTGTACGGAGCGATTTCGCTCCTCGGCATTGCGATGCTGTTGTTTCTCGCGATGAAGAGTCGTCGAGGGGTGGTCCTGGTAATGATCAACCTGCCGTTTGCCTTGGTGGGTGGCGTCCTGAGCGTAGCGCTCACGGGCGGTACTCTGTCGTTAGGCGGCATGGTAGGTTTCGTGCCGCTCTTCGGGATTTCGTTGCGCAACTCCATCATGCTGATCAGTCACTACGAACACCTGGTGCACGTGGATGGCCATACCTGGGGACCGGAGACCGCAGTGCAGGGCGCATCCGAACGGTTAATTCCGATCCTGATGACAGCGCTCGTGACAGCACTCGCGCTCGTGCCGCTCGCGCTGACCAGCGGTGCCGCTGGCAACGAGATTGAAGGGCCGATGGCCATCGTGATTCTCGGGGGGCTGGTTACGTCAACGGCACTGAACCTTCTCGTTTTACCCACACTTGCATTGCGATATGGCCGATTCGAACGCGATCTGCTTGCAAAACCTTCGGAGAACTCGCCGGGCATATAACCTGCGCGTACCCGCAATACGCCTCGTCTCGCATGCCGCTTTTTCGGCCGTTCATAGCCGTTCGCCCGTGTGTTGCTCACGAGGCACTCTTGACCAGGGTTTCTTTCATCCGCGCGACGACGATCACGCCGGACAAGAAGGTGAGTCCGGCGATCAGCCACACTGCAGCCGCCAAACCGAAGAAGTCGGCTGTGACACCAGCCAGGAGTGCACCGACTGCATAGCCCAGGTCGCGCCACAGCCGATACACACCCACGGCCGAGGCCCGCCAAGCAGGATGCGCCACGTCACCAATGGCGGCCAGCAACGTCGGATAGACCATCGCAGTGCCGACGCCCAAGAGTACGCCGCCCACACCGAAGCCCAGGAAGCCGTTGCTTGATGCCGTGATTGCAATGCCTGCCGCCTGCGTCCACATCCCCCAAGCGATCAACTGCTTGCGGCCAATGTGGTCGGACAGGGCTCCCGTGAAAATCTGCGTGATACCCCACACGGCAGGGTATATCGCTGCAAGCGTGCCGACCTGAGCAAGCGACATGCCTGCGGTAGCGAAGACCAGCGGAAATAGACCCCACGCCATGCCATCGTTGAGGTTATTCACCAACCCCGCCTGGCTGATGCTCGACAGATTGCGGTCGGTGAGCGAGGCGCGACGGAAGATTTCGCCTTGGGTGGGCAGCGCATCTTCATGTTCGGTGTGGTGCGCCTGCACTTCGTGTGCCACGTAGTGCCGGGTTTCGCCAACCGCCATAGCCGAGAGTGTCAAACCCGAGGCAACGTAGACGACACCCAGGTAGAACGGTTCCGGGCGCAGCCCGTAGCGGGCGGCCAGCCAGCCGGTGGCGAGCGCGCTGCCCGCCACGGCGAAATAGCCGGAAAATTCGTTGAGGCCCATCGCCAGGCCGCGTTGCTTGGGGCCAACTAGGTCGATCTTCATTATGACCGTGGTGGACCAGGTAAGGCCCTGACTGACGCCTAGCAAGACATTGGCAGCGACGATCCAGTTCCAATCGGGTGCCCACATCAGGACGAAAGGCACCGGCACGGCCACCAGCCACCCGGCGACCAGTATATGCTTGCGGCCGTACCGATCGGACAGTCGTCCTGCAAAGTAGTTGGTCAGCGCCTTGGCGATGCCGAAGACAACGATGAAGGAGAGAATTGCTGCCCGCGCCGCGACGTGAAATTCGTACGCGGCGATGGCCGGCAAAATGCTGCGCTCAAGTCCGACCATCGCCCCGACAAAGGCATTCACCAGCACGAGCAGCGAGAACTGGCCCAAGTTCTCGCGCAATCCGAGACGAATGTCAGATGTGTGCATGGGGCAGATCTCCAGGCTGAGGTTGAAGCGCAGCTTGTCGACGCCCACGAAAAACCACGGCCCTTCGCCGCGTCGCTTGCCCAGCCCCCCACAACCGAAAGAGTGGGAAAAGGGCCGACTCCTTGCTGGGGAATTGCGTGGAGAACATCGTCAGCGCCTCCGTCAGAACACCAGTACCTTGTCTGCCTCAGCTGTCCAGGCAGTCATTTAGCTCAAGGTGCTGCGGCGAGTTCCCTTGATAAGTTCATAGACGCTAATTCCTCGAGCGTCGAGACAAGTGCCGTACAGACCGCCGCCGCCCCCGACCGTGCACAGCATATCTCCCGCGTTCTAATAGTCCTCGGGAACATGCTGGCCTGACTTAGCACAGACCACTGCGCCTCCCATCAGGAACAGTCGGACCGTCCCACTTTCACGCTTGACCAGCGCTTTGGCGAGACGCAGAGCATTTTAGCTGTGTTCGCTCCCGTAGGCGGCATCATTGAGAATGAAAAAGGTTTGCATGGTGGCCTCCATAAGCGTTTCGATCGATGTTTGAGTTGCTTCGCGGCTTACTGAGTCGAGCTTTCGATGCGCAAACCGCCTGCGGCCCGTTCGCTGACGCCAGTACGGTCCTCAATGGCTCCCCCCGTCCCGCGTCGACGACCGACGCTATGCTGGCCGAGCGAATCGACGACCGGCTCGAGGAACTGGAGGACTATACCAAAGTCATGTGCGCCATCCTGGAGCAACTGCGACCTTTGGCAGCCCTGCGCGGTCGGTCGCCGGCAAGGCAGCGACTGACGCCACACCTGACTCTCGCCTTGGGTTTTCTAGGAGCGTATTGTCGCGCACAATGATTTATACTACCGGCCATGCGAATCATCCGCCTGCTTCTGCTCATCGTGCTGTCGCTAGCGCTGCCCACGGTTGGGCTGGCATCTGCGGGCTATATGGGTGAGTTCCAGATGCAGCAGGCGGCGGACGCGAGCATGACGGAGATGGCGATGCCGGTCGGCCATTGTGACGAAACCGCTACCAAAGTGGCCCAGCCCGGCAAACTCAAGGCCGGCACGCTCTGCAAGCTTGGTCAGGACTGCAAGATTGGCGCTGCCTATCATCCGACCAGCCCGGTCAAGCTGTTCCATCCATTGCCCGCTGCGCAGCGGGTTACGCCAGTGCCCACGCGAGCACTGCTTTCCCACGTCCCCGAAGGACTGTGGCGACCTCCCACTTCGCTTTGATTTCCTGACAGTATGATCCGCTGAGCGTGCGCTCGGCGGTCGCAGGCTGTGCGCACGCGCACGTTGTCTCGTCACGGAGTCAATAACATGTCCACGCGTTGGATGCTCATCCCCTTGCCCTTGTGTTTGGCAGGGGTGGCCGGCCTCGTCCAGGCCGCGCCCTTGACCTTTAGCGACGCGCTCAAGGTCGCCGAACAACAATCCCCGGCGCTGACGGCCAGTGCCGCCAACCTCCGATCGGCCCAGTCTGCGGCGATTCCGGCGGGCGCTTTACCGGATCCAAAGCTGATCGCAGGCGTCGAGAACTACCCGGTTTCCGGAGATACCCGCTGGGCACTGGAGCGCGACTTCATGACCATGCAGAAGATCGGCATCATGCAAGAGGTGCCCAATGGCGACAAGCGTCGCGCGCGCGTCGAAGTGGCCGATGCCCGTTCGGTGCTGGCCCAGAAGCAGCAGCAGGTCTCGCAGCTTGACGTGCGCCGAGGCACCGCGCTCGCTTGGCTCGATCGCTACTACCTGGAAAAAAAGCTGGCGCTGTTCGACCAGCTCGACCAGGAGAATCGCCTGCTGGCCGACACCGTGCGGGCTCAGGTCGCCTCCGGCAAAAGCCAACCGGCCGACGCCGTGATGGCCGAGCAGGAACAGGCCGACCTCGCGGATCGTCGTGACGGCCTGACACGCGATATCGCCATGGCAATCGCCTCATTGCGTCGTTACGTGGGCGCTGACGCGGATGATCCCTTGCCCGGCGACGCACCGGCGTTGGCGGTCGATCCAGAACGTTATCGGGCGCATCTGCATCATCACCCGGAAGTGGAACTGCTTGCCGCAAAGTCAGGCGAAGCCCGGGCCGAGTTGCATGAAGCGCAGGCGGAAAAAAAGCCCGACTGGGGCGTCGAGCTGGCCTACCAGCGTCGCGGCCCGCAGTTTGGCAACATGGTTTCGGTCCAGTTCACGATCGGCTTGCCGATTTTCTCGAAGAGCCGGCAAGACCCGATGATCGCCTCCAAGGCGGCCGATCTGGAGCGGGCCGACGCCGAGCGCGACGCCATGTTGCGCGATCACCTCAATGAGCTCGATAACGGCCTGGCCGAATACACGTCACTCACCCGCCAACTGGATCGCGTCAACCAGACGTGGCTACCGCTCGCCCGCCGAAAGGTCGACCTCCTCACGGCCGGCTATCGCAGCGGCAGGACCGACATGGGCACGGTACTCGCTGCCCGGCGCGATCTGATCGAGCGGCGCATGAAGGCAATCGATCTGGAAAACCAGCGCGCGCAGATCGCGGCCAAACTTTACTTCACGTATGGAGGGGACGAACAATGAAGCCACGTCACATAACACTTGGTGCATTGATTGTCTTGGTAGCCGCCGCCAGCGCCGGCGCAGGATACTGGTACGCGCTGCGTCATGCGGGCAGCGCTATGGGGAGTGCGCCCGCGGCCGCCGCCAATGGCGTGCCCACTCAAGGCGACGCCAATCGGAAAGTGCTCTATTGGTACGACCCGATGGTGCCGAACCAGCACTTCGACAAGCCCGGCAAATCGCCCTTCATGGACATGCAACTGACGCCGAAGTACGCAGGTGAAGGCGGCGATGCCGCGGGCGTTCAGATCGATTCGGGCGTGGCGCAAAATCTGGGCATCCGTCTGGCCCGGGTCGAGCAAGGCACGTTTGACGCACCGATCGATGCGGTGGCCAACGTGGTCTTCAATGACCGGGACGTGGCGGTGGTGCAAGCGCGCAGTGGCGGCTTTGTGCAACGCGTCTA
This sequence comes from Pandoraea sp. B-6, assembly GCF_000282835.1. Lineage (NCBI taxonomy): Bacteria > Pseudomonadati > Pseudomonadota > Betaproteobacteria > Burkholderiales > Burkholderiaceae > Pandoraea > Pandoraea sp. B-6. The sequence goes on from NZ_KB290537.1 coordinate 99,941, forward strand.
CGCCAGGGCGCCCGGGGACGTGATCGCGCAAGGCGCACCGCTTGCGGACTTGCTGGTGCCTGAATGGGGCGGTGCACAGGCCGAGTTCCTCGCGGTGCTCCGCACCGGTGACAAGGGCCTGGTCGACGCCGCGCGCGAAAGGCTCATGCTGCTCGGCATGCCCGCCGGGCTCATCGCCCGGGTCGAGCGCACGGGGGTGTCGCAATCGACGTTCACGATGACCTCGCCCATCGCCGGGGTTATCCAGTCGCTCGACGTGCGTCAAGGCATGAGCATTGCCGCCGGCATGACACTCGCGAAAATCAACGGATTGGCCACCGTCTGGCTCGAAGCGGCCGTGCCGGAATCCCAGGGTGGATTGGTCGCCGTTGGCCGCCTGGTGGAAGCCCGTCTGGCGGCGTATCCTGGCGAAACCTTCAAGGGCAAAGTCATCGCCGTATTGCCTGAAACCGATTCGGCCAGCCGGACCCTCAAGGTGCGGGTCGAGTTGCCTAATCGCGACGGGCGCCTGAAGCCCGGCATGTTCGCGCAGGTCCGCTTGCAGAATGGCGCGGCTAAGCCGGTTCTCACCATTCCAACCGAGGCGGTGATTCGCACGGGCGTGCGCAACGTCGTGATCGTCGCGCAGGACGGCGGCCGCTACGCGCCGGTAGAGGTCAAAGTCGGGCAAGAAGGTGCCGGCAAGACGGCGATTCTCGAGGGTCTGTCGGAAGGACAGAGCGTCGTCGTCTCCGGCCAGTTCCTGATCGACTCTGAGGCCAGCCTGCAGGGTGTCCTCACCCGCCTCGCGGGCGCCCCCGCCCAGGCCACGGTCCAGCCGGCAAGTGGCGCGAGCGCCCCCGCCGCGCTCAACGAAGCCACCGGCAAGGTGGAAAAACTCGAACACGGGCAAATCACGGTCTCGCACGGCCCGGTCAAGTCGCTCGGCTGGGGGCCGATGACGATGACGTTCAAGCTGTCCGACCCGTCCATGGCGACCGGCATCAAAGCGGGCGATACCGTGCATTTCGGCTTCGTCCCCAGCGGCGATGAGTTCGTCGTCAAGCAGTTGGAGAAGACAGGAGCCGGCTCATGATCGCGAGGCTGATCCACTGGTCGATCGTCAATCGCTTCCTGGTTCTGATGGCGACGCTCTTTGTTGCTGCCGCGGGCGTGTGGGCGGTCAAGACCACACCGGTCGACGCACTGCCGGACCTGTCGGACGTGCAGGTCATCATTCGTACCAGCTATCCGGGCCAAGCCCCACAGATCGTCGAAAACCAGGTGACCTATCCGCTGTCGACGACAATGCTGTCGGTGCCCGGTGCGAAAACGGTACGCGGCTATTCCTTCTTTGGCGATTCGTTCGTCTACGTCCTGTTCGAGGACGGCACGGACCTGTATTGGGCGCGCTCGCGCGTGCTTGAGTACCTGAACCAGGTGCAAGGCCGCCTGCCCGTCACGGCCAAGACCGCATTGGGACCGGATGCGACTGGCGTGGGCTGGATCTACGAGTACGCATTGATCGACAAAACGGGCCAGCACGACCTCGCCCAACTGCGCAGCCTGCAGGACTGGTTTTTGCGCTTTGAGTTGAAAAGCCTGCCCAACGTCGCTGAAGTTGCCTCCATTGGTGGCATGGTCAAGCAATACCAGGTCGTGCTCGACCCCATGAAACTGGCCGCCTACCATATCCCTCAGGCAAAGGTCATCGATGCCATCCAGAAGGCCAATCAGGAAACCGGGGGTTCGGTGCTCGAGCTGGCGGAGACCGAATACATGGTGCGCGCGACCGGCTATCTGAAATCGCTCGACGATTTCCGCAACATTCCGCTGAACGTCTCGGCCACCGGAGTTCCGGTCAAGCTTGGCGATGTAGCTACCATTCAGGTTGGCCCCGAAATGCGGCGTGGCATCGCCGAATTAAACGGGCAAGGAGAAACCGCCGGCGGCGTGATCATCCTGCGCTCGGGCAAGAACGCTCGCGAAACCATCGCCGCGGTCAAGGACAAGCTCGCCGAGCTGCAAAAAAGCCTGCCTGCCGGGGTCGAGATCGTGCCGACCTACGACCGCAGCAAGCTGATCGACCGCTCGATCGACAACCTCAAGCACAAGCTGATTGAAGAGTTCATCGTCGTGGCACTGGTTTGTGCGGTGTTCCTGTGGCATTTGCGCTCGGCTCTGGTGGCGATCATTTCACTGCCCCTTGGCGTGCTGATCGCGTTCATCGTCATGCGCTATCAGGGCATTAACGCCAACATCATGTCGCTTGGCGGCATCGCCATTGCGATCGGTGCGATGGTCGATGCGGCGGTGGTGATGATCGAGAACGCGCATAAGAAGATTGAGATGTGGACGCACGAGCATCCCGGCGAGTCCCTCAAAGGCAGCGCGCATTGGACCGTGATCGGCGAAGCGGCCGCAGAAGTCGGGCCGGCGCTGTTCTTCAGCCTGCTCATCATCACCTTGTCGTTCATTCCGGTGTTCACACTCGAGTCGCAGGAGGGGCGCTTGTTCGGCCCGCTCGCCTTCACGAAGACCTACGCGATGGCAGGCGCTGCGCTGCTTTCGATCACACTGATCCCGATTCTGATGGGCTACTGGATACGGGGGCGCATCCCGGACGAGACGCGAAACCCGCTCAATCGTGCGCTCATCCGTATGTATCGCCCGCTCCTCGACTGGGTGCTGGTGCGGCCGAAACTCACCTTGGTGATCGCTATGCTGGCGCTCTTGACCACCGCGTGGCCGATCAGCCGCCTGGGCGGCGAGTTCATGCCGCCGCTCGATGAGGGCGATTTATTGTACATGCCCTCGGCACTGCCGGGGCTATCTGCGGCAAAGGCGGCGGAGTTGCTGCAGCAGACCGATCGTCTGATCAAGACGGTGCCCGAAGTCCAGAGTGTGTTCGGCAAGGCGGGGCGTGCGGAGAGTGCGACGGACCCGGCGCCCATGGAAATGTTCGAGACCACCATCCAGTTCAAGCCACGCGATCAGTGGCGCCCTGGCATGACGCCGGCCAAGCTGGTCGATGAACTCGACCGGGTCGTGAAGATCCCTGGCCTGTCCAATATCTGGGTGCCACCGATCCGCAATCGCATCGACATGCTGGCCACCGGCATCAAAAGTCCGATTGGCGTGAAGATCTCCGGGACGAACCTGGCCGAGATAGATCGCGTCGCGCAAGACGTCGAGCGGGCTGCGAAAACGGTGTCGGGTGTGAGCTCCGCGCTGGCGGAGCGCTTGACGGGCGGGCGGTATGTCGACGTCAACATCGACCGCGCGGCCGCGGCGCGCTACGGCCTGAACGTGGCCGACGTGCAGGCAATTGTGTCCTCGGCCATCGGCGGGGAGAACGTCGGGCAAACCGTGGAGGGGCTCGCGCGCTATCCGATCAACGTGCGCTATCCGCGCGAGATTCGCGATTCGCTCGAGGGACTGCGCAATCTGCCGATCCTCACCGACGCCGGTCAACAGATTACGCTGGGGACAGTTGCCAAGATCGATGTCAGCGATGGCCCGCCGATGATCAAGACGGAAAACGCCCGGCTCTCGGGCTGGGTCTACGTCGATGTGCGCGGCCGGGATCTGGCGTCGGTCGCGGGCGACTTGCGCGCAACAGTGGCGCGGGAGGTCAAGCTCGAACCCGGCATGAGCATTGCCTATTCCGGTCAGTTCGAATACCTGGAGCGCGCCGCCGCACGCCTCAAGCTGGTCGTGCCCGCGACGCTGGTGATCATCTTTGTGCTGCTCTTCATGACCTTCAGTCGCTTTGACGAGGCTGCCCTGATCATGACGACGCTGCCCTTCGCCCTAGTGGGCGGCATCTGGGTTCTCTATCTGCTCGGCTACAACATGTCGGTGGCCACCGGCATCGGCTTCATCGCGCTCTCGGGCGTCTCCGCCGAGTTTGGCGTGGTCATGCTGCTGTATTTGAAGCAGGCCATCGCGGCAAGGCAAGCATTGGGCGTCACGTTGACTGCAGAGAGCCTGGACGACGCCATCCGCGAGGGGGCGGTCTTGCGGGTGCGCCCCAAGGCGATGACGGTCGCCGTCATTCTCGCCGGCCTGATCCCGATTCTGTTGGGCAGCGGCACCGGCTCGGAGGTCATGAGCCGGATCGCGGCGCCCATGGTGGGCGGCATGATCACCGCGCCGCTCCTGTCAATGTTCGTGATCCCGGCGGCCTTCCGGCTCATGCGTGGCCGGAATCATCGCCGGACGTAGTTCCCTTGCCCGAAAGGGTGTTTTTCTCACTATGTGTAAAAGGAGTCTGTCATGTTCAAAACGATCAGTGCAATGCTCACCTGTGTCGCCCTCGGCGCCTCCCTGCCGGCCATGGCCGCCGGCGCGGCCGATATGAAGCCCATGAGTGGCATGAGCCAGATGGGAGGCATGAAGGCAGACAAGTCTGCTGCGGTCACCGCAACGGGCACCGGCGTGGTCAAGGCTGTCGACAAGCAAGGGGGCAGCGTGACGCTGGCCCATGGGCCGATCAATGCGTTGGGCTGGGGGCCCATGACCATGGGCTTCAAGGTGGCCGATGCCAAACTACTCAATGGCGTTTCGGTCGGCCAGAAGGTCGACTTCACTCTGGTGTCGAAGGACGATGTCCAGACCGTGACAGCGATCCGAGCCGCGAAATAATGCATTGATGCGGGTGGGTGCCGCGACGATCGGCTGGCACCGGCGTCGCACTCCGCTCGTTGCGGCCGGGTCGGAATTCCAAGGAGCGAATGATGGGAACGAGTATCTTCTTCGGGGAATCGGTGATCGCCGCGTTTGGCGCGGGCGTGATCGCCCTGTTTGCACCGTGTGCATTTCGGTCATGCTGCCGGCGTATTTCGACAGTTCCTTCCAGAACCGTCGCAAGCTGGTGGCGATGAGCTTGGGGGTATCGCCACGGTCATCCTGCCGCTCGTGATGGGTGGCCGTGGCCCTGCGCCGTCTGTTGGTCACGCAGCAAACGCCGCTCTAACTGATTGGCGGCGGGCTGATGCTGGCGATGGCGGCCTTCACGTTGTTGGGCGGCAAGCTGCATCTGGGGGGACTGTTCGGAACCGGGATCGGCCAGGGCCGCGACAGCTTACTTGAGCGAGGCCATTTCCTCGGGCGTGCGACGCACGACCAGACCTGCAGCCCGCGGCAACTCACTGTCATGCGTTCGCCAGGCCGCCGCGCACCGATGTCAGCTTCGACCGGCGCGCCACCCGCTCTGGCGCGCGCCGGCGGCTCCATTGATGCCCCGAACTGCACGAGCGTCGCGACCCCGCTGATCCCCCGGCGGTCGCGATCAGCTATGTGCGGCATCCCGCGTCGGGGCGTTTTTCCTGATCGTCATGCATGGCAAATTCAGGGCGGGATGCGGGCCAAGCCCGCCCCGTCCACCGCAGTCTTACGGTGTCCGGATATGAAAGAAGTCCTCAACGGGAAAGACCGCCACGATACCCGTGCCCGGCACGTCGGAGTGCGCCACCTCCCGGATCGCGTCGGTGATGGCCTTGACGTCGGCTTCGTCGGCAAAAATCTCGAGCTTGATGTGCTCGCTCATCCAGTCGCTCGCGAAGACGTTCGCGTAATGGCCATACCCCTTTACTGTGGTCGCAGTGAGCCCGGGCACATGAACGGCCGCGAGGCGCCTCTCCAGTGGCTCCAGCACATCGTCTCGAACAATGGCAATCACATATCTGAAGCTCATGATCTTCTCCTCGACAAAGAAACCCCAACCCGGCAAGACCTAGGACGTCTTGATCAAATAGTTACGCATCAACCCCACATCCTCGTGCTCCAGCATATGGCAGTGGTAGAGGAACAGCCCGGGGTAGCCGTCAAAGTCGAGCAGCAGCCGGATACGCTCTCCGGGCATCACCAATACGGTGTCCTTCCAGCCGTCGTCCACGTAACCGCCCGCCACGGAATTTCTCGCTGACGCATAACCGGGGCGTACGGCACGCCCGACGACGCGGAACTGCAGGCCATGGACGTGCATGGCATGCGCCATCGACATGACTTCCTCATTGCGGAACTCCCAGAGTTCCGCAGTAGCGTGATGCACAGTTTCGTCTGGCGCGACGCCGTCCATTTCGAAACGGCGACCGTTAATGCCCCACGTCATCATGCCCATCGTGACGTTGAAAATCCTGGGATTGGCTGCATTGACGGCACGCTGCGGTTGCGCCTCTGGGAGCGCTGCCAATCGCTTTGGCAAGCGCGGTTTTTCCGATACTGTCCTCACCACGCGGACTTTCGCGACCGGGAAGGATGCTCCGTTGGGTAGCGATGTGCCACTCATCATGTCGCCCATCGCCATATCCCCGTGGAATGACAGGCTACGCAGTGTCAGTTCGCGGCCGACCGGGTATAGGGCAAAATCAACCCACACATCGATGCGCTCCGCAGGTGCCAGCGTCACATAGTGGCGGGCAAGCGGCTGTTGCAACAATCCGCCATCGGTGCCAATGACCGCAAGCGGCGATCCGTCGTTCCATGCCAGCTTGAAGATGCGTGCGTTCGAGGCATTCACCAGGCGTAAGCGATAGGCGCGGGCCGCGACCGGCAGTTCGAAGTCGGGTCTGCCGTTGACAAGAATGCGATCACCCAGAAAACCCATCATCTGCCGCGCGGTGGCCATCATGCCGCGACCATTCCTCATTCCGCCCCCCATCATGTCACCCATCCCGCCCATCATGTCGCCGCCCGCGCCACTGAGATAAACGAGTTGGTTATCGCCATCAAAGTCACGGTCTTGCAGCACGAGCGGTACATCGTAAGGGCCGCTGGGTAGGCCGAGCGTGGCTTCCTCGTCGTCGCTCACGATCAACAGTCCAGCCAGACCGTAGTAGATCTGGGCGCCGGTGCGGCCATCGGGGTGCGCGTGGAACCAATACGTGCCGGCGCGATTGCGTACCTCGAACTCGTACACATAGTGCTCGCCGGGCGCGATCGCATACCGGGGATGGCCGTCCATGGTGTCGGGCACGGACAGGCCGTGCCAATGGATGGTGGTGGCTTCGGGTAACTGGTTGATCAGGTCGATGCGTACCTTCTGGCCGCGTCGCACCCGCAGGATCGGCAGGTAGCTGCCGGGCAAGCGTTCGAAGGCATGCGGATCCCCCTTGAGGACGACGCCGTCATAGCGCCAGACGGCGGTTTGCTGCCCCGGCAGGATCGCGACTTGGTCCCGCTTTGCCCGTAGCTGAACATGAAGGTCGGCAGTGAACGGGCGCTGCCCAACCGATTCCAGCGGGCTTGCCGTTCCGGATAACCGTAGTCCCGCGGTGCCGATCGTGAAGATCGCTCCCGATAGCGTCGCGCGAAGGAGTTCACGTCGCGACGTGTCGATGCCATTGCACATATTGAGCCTCCTTGCACTGCAGCCCTGACCAGGGCCGGCGGTATGAGCGCCGCTAGCGTCGGGGTATGACGCCGCCACCCATATAACAGCTGCCGATGTCGTGCATCATGCCAGTGTGCATCACCCACATGCCCGCCACGCCAAGCACGGCGATCAAGCCAATGACCGCTAGAACGATTAGCACAATGTCGAATACCGAAATCTTGTCCAGTAGCATGTTCACTCCTCGGTCCAGCGGCTGCCGTCGCCGCTCATTGCGTTTGCCCTTCCTTGGCGATCTGCTTCCATGTACGGCCCCGATCCTCTGACAGGTAGACGTTGCGTTTGAATGTCGCGATCGCGATTTCGCCGTGCTTGGCTGGATTTTGGGCGATGAAGGCCACCGCGTCATCCGTCAGCGGCGGCAACGTCACTTCCTGGGGATCTTTGCCGTCTCGCCAGTTGATGCGCGTCAAGGCGGGCTTGCCGGCATAGTGGCTATACCAGAGATGCGTCCCGTCCAAATCGAACCATGCCGCAAGCGCTTGCCCGCCTTGCAGTTGGCGCAAATGGTCGGCGGCGTCTTCCGAGATATACAGACCCTGATCCGTGGTCACGGCGACCACGCGGGAAATGGTCGGATGAATCGCCAGACCGTTGACGTCGCCCGCCAAGCCCTTGGCGGCCGCTGCAATCCATTGCATGCCATCAGACTGCGTGTAGTAGATGCCCGGCTGTTTCATCCGGTCATTCGGGCGCTGGTTGAAGACATACACCGTGTTCGTCCCATAGCTCGTCGCCATGGTGTGGAAATCCGCCTGTCCTTCAAGGCCGAGCTTTTTCCAGGTGCGGCCGCCGTCCTGGCTCTTGAGCAGCCCGAACGGATTGTTCAGCTTGGTCCCCGGCGCAGCATGACCACTACTGTATAGCGCGTCGCGCGTTGCCGAGAACCCCATGTAGTCGTGCGGCGGACCTTCAGCCTTCAACCAGTGCCCATTGCTGTAGATCGCCAATCCGACGTGACTCGGGATGAGGATCTTGGTACCGTCCGTGCTATACGAAAGCCCGTGGACATGCATCAGATAGACGGTTTCCGCCGGGGCGCTCACACCATTCGGTGCGTGTCCCCCCGGGGCCTGGGGCGCTGCCGTGGCTACCGGCAAGCTGCCGTTTGCCATCGCAGCCAGAGCGATGACTTGGGCGAGCGCGGTCATCCGCGGGCGAATTTTGCGCTTCATCTTGTTCTCCGTGGTTCTGGGGCGCTCACCGCATCGCGGTGAAGGCGTTTGTCATTAGGATGCGCTCATTTCTCCAGGTTTTTTTGCGTCACGGACTTGGTGGCCTGCCCGGTCTCGGCTTTCTCATCGTGCGCCTGGTTGTGCGAACCCATGCCGCGCATCATGAAAAACATCGAGAGTGGGCACAGCAGGACTAACAGAAACGGCGCGATGCCAAGCACCAGGGCATGGAATTGCGGTAGGGCAAAATAGGCGGCCACCAGCACCACGCCCATCACCAGGGCGAGGTTGATCATCGTCTTGCGGCTGCAGTTCATTTGTCTCTCCTTGCGCCCGATCGCTTAGCGTCTTGCGGGTGGCCATGCGGGGCTGCCCACGGACTGCGGTCGTGCCAATCGAGCTTATGAAATCACTTTGGGCGCCGGCATCGAACTCGGGGGTGCGATGCCGGCGGCGGTCAAATCAGATCGAGTCGACTACTGTCCTCGGTAAAGTTGTTTGAGGTCGGCGGGCGCCGGCGCCGGAGATTCCGCACTTGCCATGCCGTGCATCGTGGTGCTGCCTTGTGACATCCCCATCGCGCCGGAGTGCATGTCCATCGGCATGCTCTTCATCATTTCTTGGCACTGCGCCATCATTTGTTGCGGGTCGACCGGGGCAGTCTTGGCCTGCGCGACCTGGCGCTGCCGTTGGGTCACGTCCAAGTCGGGGCCTGCGAAAGCGGCCGTGGCCGACGCAAGGGCCACAAGGCCCAGGAGCAAAACGGATGTTTTCTTCATGCTCTGTCTCTCCAAAATTCTCAAATTGCGGCACGAGCCCATGCGAAGGTAAGTGGCTCGTTATCCGGTTCGGCATTACGTGCCGAGCAACCGCTAAGCAGCTGGGTGGGCGATCGCGAGCAATTCGCGATGCGCGGCGCCAGCGGGCCTGAAAGGTGATCGCCGGCAATCACTCAAAAGAGAGTTCTCGCGACCACAGATGCCTGTGACGCGCGAATGAGGCCAAGGTGAGCGGATCAGCTCCGGAAACAGCAATAGCGAATGGACAGAGGGGGAGAGGTGACGCGAGCGAGCTCGGGGCGGGCGAGCGACGAGGAACTGGCCTGCGAGGCCGCTACCCGGGGGATCGGGAACACACGCGCGGGGCCAGGTGCAACGGGATGATCAAGGTCCGTCGACGTATCGACAGACTGCTTGCCGACATCGCCTTGCGCTTGACACAGCCCCACTTGGGCCGCGTCGCGTTGGGCGCAACCCGACGTGGCAAACGTGAAGTCGTTCATCGACTGTTCGGTCGACGCCATCGAAGCGTGCGGACAAGCGTAGGCGGCGACGGCGAGCTGCATGAACAGCATGCTCCACAGCACCACGAGGGCTGTCACTACCTGCTTTACGTAACTTGCGTGACGCGTTTTCATTGTTCTCGACTGTATTGCGACCTGGCGGCCACGCGCGTGGGCGTGTGGTTCAGTGTCGGAACGCCATTCGCCATGGCCAAACCTCCCGCTCAAGGCGATGCAATGACGGGTCAAGCCCTGTCGTCAGTGGCGCGGTACGTTTCAAATGTAGTCCTTCCTATAGTTGTAATGTCAAGCGGATTTTTCGCATGATTTGCGAGCGCACCCAAAAAACAGGTTGACCGTCCTACCGTGGGAATTTCTAAGCTGAAATCGTTCCAGTACGGTGGGGGGGCATCATGGCCAGAATCGATCCGGTCTGCGGGATGACCGTGGAGGAGCGTACCGCGGCGGGCCACACGTCGCACCGGGGCGTCACCTACTACTTCTGTTCGACAAGCTGTCAGCAACGCTTTGAGGCGGACCCTGGTAAATATGCCGCACGCGCCCCCGTCACCAGTGCCGGGGACATAGCGAAACAGCCCGCTGAGGCATACACGTGCCCCATGCATCCTGAAGTAAGACAGGCGGAGCCCGAGGTCTGTTCCACGTACGGCATGGCGCTGGAACCCAACGAGGCCATTGCCGTGGAAGAAAGCCCGGAACTGGCCGACATGACGCGGCGCTTCCGGGTGAGCGCTGCGCTGGTGTTGTGCCCGTATTCCTGATGACCATGGGCGCGGACCTCCGGCCGGACGCCTCGGCGCAACTGATTTCTCCGCGCGCCTTGCAGTGGCTGGAATTCGCGTTGGCAACGCCGGCAGTGCTGTGGGGCGGGTGGCCGCTGTTTGTGCGCAGTTGGCGTTCGCTGGTCAACCGCAGCCAATATGTTCACACTCATCGCCTTGGGCATGGGGGTTTTGCCTGAGGCTATGGCACGGTCGGCGGGCGAATATCTCGGCATTGCACAAACGCGCATCGTCACAATGTTAGTATAACCCCCTAGAGTATTTTAAGGGGGAGTGCGATGAGTCATACCGTGCGCAAAAAGAAGCAACTGCTTAACCGAGTCCGGCGGATCAAGGGCCAGATTGAGGCTATCGAGCGCGCGCTCGACGAGGAGCGCGGGTGCATGGACGTGCTACAGCAAATCACAAGTTGTCGCGGCGCCATGAATGGACTGCTCGCCGTGGTTCTCGAAGACCATATTCGAACGCATCTGGTTGACGCAGAACACGCCGACGAGCGTGGCAGTGGAACTGAGCAACTGATCGACGTCGTTCACAGCTATTTCAAATGAACAATTATGAGCAACTTTGAAGATTCCACGTTCGACGCGGGACACGACCACATCTTCTTGGGCGCGGCCCACGAAGACAACGAGCGCCGAACCTGGATGGTGATCGCTCTATGCAGCGCGATGATGGTTGTCGAGATTGTCGGCGGCAGTCTGTTCGGCTCACTGGCCCTCGTCGCCGACGGCTTGCATTTGTCAACGTACGCTGGCGCGATGCTTATCGCCGCGTTGGCGTACACGCACGCTCGCAGGCATGCTGCCGATCGCCGCTTTGTATTTGGCACAGGAAAGTTGGGAGATCTCGCGGGCTTTTCCAGCGCCATCGTACTCGCCATGATCGCGATACTGATCGCATACGAGGCCGTTAAACGCTTCTTTTTCCCGGTGCCCATCCACTTCGATCAGGCGATTCCTATCGCGATTCTCGGCCTGCTGGTTAACCTCGCAAGTGTGTGGCTGCTCAGCGGCGATCACCACGGACATGACCACGGCCTTGGACACGCTCATGGCGGCGAAGCGAAGCACATCCTCAGCGGCGCCACTGAGTTTGCCGTAACGATTTTCGAGGTTGGTGTGCCCCCAGTATTTCGCATCACGCCGATAGACGGATCATCACAACTGATCGCAGAGGCCGTTTCGGTAAATACTGTGCGCCCCGATGGGAGGTCCCAAACTTTCGTGTTTGTAGACCGTGGCGAGTATCTGGAGTCAACGGAGAGTATCCCCGAACCGCATGCTTTCCAGGCAGTAATCCGCCTACCTGATGGCGAACACCGCGTCGAATTCGAAGAGCACGCTCACCGTCTTGGCGACTCACCTGCTGCGGCACACCGTGATCACAACATTCGCTCTGCGTACGTTCACGTCATTGCCGATGCCGCTGTTTCCGTGCTGGCAATCATCGGGCTGCTGCTGGCCCGCGCGCTCGGTTGGCTCTGGATGGACCCGCTTGCTGGCGTGATTGGTGCCCTGGTAATTGCGAATTGGTCTTGGGGTCTAATGCGAGACACAGGGGCCATTCTGCTTGACATGAACCCAGACCAGCGACTGTCCAACGAGGTACGTCGACTTATAGAGAACAAGGGCGACAAGGTCGTGGACCTGCATGTGTGGCGCCTCGGCCCGGAACATATGGGCGCAATTGTTTCGATAGCCGCTCGTCGCGCCGCGCGCACGCGCGATGTTCTATCGCGCTGCACTCAGGCACTTGAACGAACTCTCGCATCTAACCGTCGAGGTCCACGTGTCGCGAGCGGCGAGCTGACGCAAAAGTTGTCGGTTGGCTTCGAGCGCGTTGTTTGCCCTCAGGAAAACAGACAACTTCTCGTAGGGAGTACTTGTGGCGTGCCCGCATTAATTTAAACCAACCGGCCCCCACAATTCCCGTTGCGGTTTAATAAGCCATATTGCTTTTAGCGTTATGTGGGAAATTTCCCCTTATCTTGGCATGCCCCCAATTCGCATTTTCCATGAGGACTGTTCATGCGCTTACCACTTCGGCATGCTTTTGCTTCTGCCATTCTGCTCATCGCCACACAGGCCGCGTTTGCACAAGCATCGAGAACCGTGTTCCTTGAGGACCTGACCTGGACCGAACTGCGCGACCAGATTCAGGCGGGAAAGACTACCATCCTGATCCCGATCGGCGGAACCGAGCAAAGCGGCCCTGATGTCGCGCTCGGCAAGCACAACGCGCGGGTGAAGGTGCTTTCACAGCGTATTGCGGAGGGACTCGGCAATGCGCTCGTTGCGCCCGTGATCGCCTATGTGCCAGAGGGCAGCTACGCTCCGCCTACTTCGCACATGCGCTTTCCCGGCACCATCACGGTGCCGGACGACGTGTTTGAAAAAACGCTGGAATCCGCCGCTAACAGCTTCAGGATCCACGGGTTCAGGAACATTGTGTTCCTCGGCGATCACGGCGGTTATCAGAACGACATCAGGCGGGCTGTTGCCCAGCTCAACAAAGCGTGGTCAGGCTCAGCGGCCCGAGCGTTCGTGCCAACCGAATACTACGGCACCAGTTCCGATGGCTACGCGAAAATTCTGCGCCAACGTGGTTACCGCGATGACGAGATCGGCACACATGCGGGACTTGGGGATACGTCGTTGCTGCTCGCGCTGGCACCGCAAATGGTTCGCGAGGATCGGTTGCGACGCGGTCCGAAACTCGGACCGGCTGACGGTGTCTATGGCGGTGATCCGCGTCGCTCAACAGCTGAGCTCGGTAGACTGGGAACCGATGCGATTGTGTCGCGAACCATCGCTGCCGTCAGAAATGAGACCGCGGGCCGCTGACGGATCCGCCGGCATCTAACTCTTCCTTACACATTCATCTGATAACGGAACTCACCATGCATCAGTGTTCTCGTCGCTTGTCGCTGCTTGTCTCGTCTGTTGGCGTTGCCCTAGCCGGTTTAGGCGTCACCTGCATAGCCTCCGCAGCAACGGCTATTGCTACCGTGGCCGACATGCCCCCCGTGGTGGACGCAAGCAACCTGTACAGTGAAGCAGGCGCCGGCCACTTCAGCGCGACGGTGGCGGATGCGCTGCCGCGGATCTATGTGCCCAACCTGCGCTCCAACGACGTCTACGTGATTGATCCGGTGACGTTCAAGGTGGTGGGAAAGTTTCACGTCGGCTACAGCCCGCAACACGTCGTTCCGTCATGGGACCTGAAGACGCTATGGGTAGCCAACAACGCCGAAGGCCGCCCCGACGGAAGCCTGACGCCGATCGATCCGAGGACAGGCAAGCCCGGCAAGGAACTCAAGGTTGACGATCCCTATAACATGTACTTCACGCCGGACGGCAAGGAAGCGATCGTGGTGGCGGAAGCCCATGCTCGGCTGGACTTTCGCGATCCGCACACGATGGCGCTGAAGTCGAGCCTGTCCGTGCCAGAGTGCAAGGGCATCAACCATGCTGATTTGTCGATCGACGGCAGGTACGCGCTCTTTACCTGTGAGTTCGGCGGGAAGCTGGCCAAGATTGATCTCGTCAATCGCAAGGTCATCGGTTATCTTGAGCTGGAAAAGAAGGGTATGCCGCAGGACATCCGCGTCTCGCCGGATGGCAAGGTGTTCTATGTCGCGGACATGATGGCCGACGGGGTCTTTGTGATCGATGGCGATACCTTCACGAAGACGGGCTTCATCAGGACCGGCGTCGGCGCGCATGGGTTGTACCCGAGTCGCGACGGCACCCGTCTGTACATCGCGAATCGCGGCTCCAATCGTGTGCACGGTCCGCGCCATGGCAAAGGCAGCGTGTCCGTGCTAGATTTTGCGACACGCAAGGTGGTCGCGACCTGGCCGATTCCGGGCGGCGGCAGTCCGGACATGGGCAATGTCAGCGCGGACGGCAAGACACTGTGGCTGTCCGGCCGGTACGACGACGTGGTCTACGCGATGGATACGACAACCGGTGCCGTCCGCTCCATTCCAGTCGGCATGGAACCGCACGGCCTGACCGTCTGGCCGCAACCCGGTCGCTATTCGCTGGGCCACACGGGCAATATGCGCTGACTACGAATAGCATCTATTTGGCCGGCGATTTCGTGTAGATCCCTTGCTCACGAGCGCGCCGTGAAGGCGCGCTTTCGACAGGGCTATCATTTCGCGGTACTCCCCAACAATCGGGGCTCACTCATCCACATCGCCGCGATGACACCGAACGCGAAGGCCCGGCCCGCGACCAGCCCCATGGTGGCAGCCAGGCCGAACAGGTCGGCGGTGATGCCGACTAGCAGAGCCCCGACTGCATAGCCGAGATCACGCCAGAGCCGGTACGCGATGCTGGGCTGGTTCGCTCGATGTCCCACCAAGGATGCTCTCCCGGTAACGCGGCCTACGAAGGCTTCTTTGAGGCGCTGAAGACGGAGTTGATCGATTCATCGATGTCGTTGCCCCATACATCCGCTCGTATAACGCAAAGCGGATCAAGGTCTCCCGCGGCTCACTCAGCCCGCTCGAATGCCGCGAAAGTTTCGGAATTGCGGCATAAACCAGTCCAAGATTTGGTCCGCCCCCAGTGGGCCAGTTCCAACTCGGCGTTGACACTTCGGCCAATTGTCTGTTGCTGGCTGGACATGAAGTCGTCAGTTTTAACTCCGTGCCACAGGCGCGCTGCGCCTGCGCATGTTCACGGTAGCTCATTGGCTCAACGTCAAGCAATCGAATGCGCAGTGACGTGTGCGTCAGTTGCCCCACCTCCACCGAACCCGTCTCGACGGTAATCGCCATCGAAGCTTCCCAACCCGTCAGCGCTACGCCATCCGGTCGGCGCTTCGTCTACGAGTGTGAAGAGAAGCCCGATGATGCCCGCGACGGCACCAAGCCATACCAGTCCGGAAACACACCAAGCGATACCCCCGATAATCCCGCCGACAACGATGCCCTGTGGCCCTCGATCTGCCTTGCCTCGCAAGGCGCCACTCCACACCAGCAGAATTAGCAGAATCGCCAGCAATAACTGCTGCATCGCGTCGGTGAGATCGCTCGCGTGATCGGTTGACGCGTGCAAGGGGGCTTCGGCAAGGGCACCAGACGCGGCAAGCGCAGATCCGACCGCTGTCAGCCAGCCCCGTAGCATTGATGACAACATTGCCCACACCCTCCTGGTTTGCACGTGACTGCCCCATCGCCGCGGAGTCAATTACATCCTAGGCAGCAGCTAGGGCGTGCCGGTTGACGAAAGTCAAGCCCACAATGGCCACATCATCGGCCCATTTTTCAGGTCGTTCGACATGAACCAATCGCGCATTCAATTAACAAGTGCCCCGAGTTTGACGGCCGTCAATCAGCAAAGATGCGAAGCGGCGATACTGGATCTGCATGTCCCCATCTCGTCTCATTACAGTCCTAAGGGGCTTTCACCATGGCCAACATGAGATTCAATGCACTCGTCGCCGCATTTTCCCTCCTTGTGGCGATGCCGTCCGCGTTCCCCGCAGCAACGGCACCGGGTACAAACCACGACCATAGCCACGGCAGGGCGGGTGCGGCGAAGCGTGTGGCGCCCCCTCAACCGAGAAGCGCCGAACTCGACGACCAGATCGCACACCTGCGTGCGATAAGGATGAGGCTGTCGCGCGCCGAGACCCCGCAAGCGCGTCAGGCGCTGCTGGAAGAGCGCGCGGTGGTGATGCAGGCTGCGATGCACACCATGCACGAAAGCCTAGGAATGCCTGAACCGGGCGCAATGCGCTCAGCCACCATCAGACAAGGCACTCAAACGCGGGCATGCCGGGAGATGACATCTCAGCACTTGGACCTCATGCAGGAAATGATGCAATCAATGATGGGTTCCCAGAGCATGGGAGAGAGGACCGGCAGTGACATGGGGCGCGGAATGGGGAGCGGAGTGGGCGGGATGATGGGCAGATAGTCGATGCGTCTGCCGAACACGCCGTATCGGCAGATCCGGGCCCAGCGACGTCAAACCATTCGCGTATTCGAAATGGCCATGCACAGCGATCATGCCGGACAACACGCTAGCAACGCATCTCGCGCAAGTGAGATGCGACTCGCGAAGGATCCGATCTGCGGGATGATGGTCGACAAGGCCACCGCCTTATCGTCGGAGCGAAGCGGGCGCACGTACTACTTCTGCAGTCAAGGGTGCCTGCAAACGTTCGAGTCGCCGGAAACGGAATTGAAGGCGATGAAAACGCGCGTCACCATCGCCTTGGCCGGCGTGCTCGCGCTGGCAGTGTTGCGCGCCGGTGCGTTCCTCGCGCTGGCCGCCGGGGCAACGCTCCTGACATGGGCGCCGATTCCGGCGCTGCCGTGGTTCACATGGGGAATCTGGCTCTTCCTGCTGGTGACGCCCGTGCAGTTCATCGGCGGCTGGAGTTTCTACAAGGGCGCATGGAACGCGATCCGCACGCGCAACATCAACATGGACTTCCTGATCGCGCTGGGCACTTCGGTCGCGTATGCCTACAGCATCGTCGTCCTGTTCTTTCCGTCCTGGTTGCCTGTCAGAGTCGCCGAGCGCGATGTCTACTTCGAGGTATCTGCGGTCATCATTGCCTTTGTGCTGTTGGGCAGATACATGGAAGAGATCATCAAGAAAAAATCCTCTGCCGCAGTACGTCGCCTGCTTGACCTGAAGCCGGCCAAGGCCCATGTGATTCGCGAGGGTCACGAGGTCGAGATTCCCGCAGAAAGCATCATGGTCTCGGAACGGGTGGTGGTGCGCCCGGGCGAGAAGATACCCACCGATGGCACCGTCACCGAGGGGCAATCCAGCGTTGACGAATCGATGCTGACCGGTGAGTCGATGCCGGTCGACAAAGCCCTCGGTGCCAAAGTCATCGGCGGCACACTCAACCGATCGGGTGCGTTTACGTTCCAGGCGACCAAGATTGGCGCGGACACCGCACTGGCCCAGATCATCAAGATGGTGGAGGATGCGCAGGCGAGCTCGGCACAGGTCCAACGTCTGGCCGACCGGGTGACGGGCTACTTTGTGCCGGCTGTCGTGGGCGTCGCGCTGCTGGCGATCGTCGGTTGGACGCTTGCGGGGCATTTCCCACAAGGGGTGCTTGCCTTCATCGCGGTGTTGATCATTTCCTGTCCGTGCGCGCTGGGCGTGGCAACGCCTGCGGCCTTGATGGTCGGCGTGGGAAAGGGGGCGGATTCGGGCATCCTGATCCGCGGCGGCGAGGTTCTGGAACGTGCCGAAAAACTCAGTACCGTCGTCTTCGACAAGACCGGCACGATCACGCGCGGCGAACCGACCGTGACCGACATCGTGCCCCTCGGGCGTCACCAGGAGGCTGACCTGCTTGCGCTGGCCGCTGCCGTGGAATCCGGCTCCGAGCATCCGCTCGGTCAAGCCATCGTCCGCGCCGCGCAGCATCGTCGGTTACCGATCCTCAAGGCGAGCCATATTCAGGCGCTCTCGGGAATGGGCATTCAAGGCGAGGTCGACGCACGGCGGGCCTGGCTGGGGAACCGGCGCATGCTGGCATTACAGGGCGGGGCGATCGAGACGGCCGAAGCGATGCTGGCCGGCCTGGAAGCCGACGGCAAGACCGCCATGCTCGTGGGCAGCGGGCAGGATCTCCTCGGCATCGTCGCCGTGGCCGACACAGTGAAGCCCGAGGCGTCGCAAGCCATCGCCCTGCTCAAGGCACGCGGTATCGGGGTTGTGCTCTTGAGCGGCGACAACACGCGGACCGCGCAAGCGATCGGGCGGCAGGTGGGGATCGACCGCGTGATCGCGGAAGTCATGCCGGACGACAAGGTCAAGACCATCCAGCGGTTGCAGGCGGAAGGGGAGGTGGTCGCCATGGTCGGCGACGGGGTCAACGACGCGCCGGCGCTGGCGGCGGCCGACATCGGCATCGCCATTGGATCGGGTTCGGACGTCGCCAAGGAGACCGGCAGCATCATTCTCATCCGTGACGACGTGCGCGACGTGGCGGCCTCCATCGAGCTGTCGCGAGCCACGATGCGCAAGATCAAGCAAAACCTCTTCTGGGCCTTCTTCTACAACACGATCGGCATTCCGATCGCGGCGTTGGGGCTACTTAATCCCATCGTCGCGGCCGCGGCCATGTCGCTGTCATCGCTGAGCGTGGTCGCCAACTCGGCGATGCTCAAGCGCGTACGTCTGAGTGGCCACGAGGAGGTGATGACATGAAGTTTGCCGTCGGGATCTGTGCAACGTTGGCGACGCTACTGGCCATCGCCATCCTTTATGCGTACGGAATTTCGCTTATGTCGGTGCTGGTGGCCCTGTTGGTGCTGTCCTGCCCCGTCTGGGTGATCTGGATGAGCTTGCGTATTTCGCGGCGAACCGAGCTAGATATCCATGCCGCGGTGGACCAGGAATTGAAATCCCGCAACAAGCCATGAGAACGAGGGCGCAAATGAACTGGCTTTCACAAGACCTGATTCCGTCGATTCCGCAAATACCCTCGCGGCCGGCGTCGCGGGCAATGCTTTCAACAAAACCTTGCTGGCCTTGCACATCGGCATCCTCCCCGGGAAGGCGGGGGCGGCTGGGCGGGGCGCGCTATTGTCGATAACCTGACGACCGGGAGTGCATATGAACAACCAGATGCCTCAGCAGGAAACGTCGCACGAGGCTCACAGGACATTGTCCAGGTCCAGGTGGGTTCTGATCGGCTTCCTGATCGTCATTGCGTATTTCCTGTTCACGGAGCACCGGGCTCACGTCATTCCGTACCTGCCGTTCCTTCTGTTCGCCGCCTGTCCGTTGATGCATCTCTTCATGCATCACGGTCACCACCACGGCCATCGGCATTCGGGAGAAAGACCGTCCCGGCGTGTGGACGGAAAAGGGGAGTAAACATGCAGCACGATACTCAACCCGGGTATGGTCTATGGTGGCTGGTGTTCGTCAATTCGGCCATCTTCATCATCTTCGCTTTCAGCTTCACCAAACCCCGGACCTCGCGCGACTGGCGCTCCTTCGGCGCATTCTCTGCGTTTCTCGTAGCACTGTTCACGGAGATGTACGGATTCCCACTCACGATCTATCTCATGTTGCCCTGGTTGAACAAGCATTTTCCGGGGATTGATTTCCTCTCACACGACGCGGGACATTTGCTCGAGATGATGTTCGGCTGGCGCACGAATCCACACTTTGGGCCGTTCCACCTGGTGAGCAACGGGCTGATTTTTGGCGGATTTGTCATGCTCGCCTCTGCCTGGCGGGTACTGTATCTTGCCCAGGCGGAGCATCGGCTGGCAACCACCGGACTCTATGCACGCATGCGCCATCCTCAGTACGCGGCGTTCTTCCTGATCATGCTGGGTTTTCTGATTCAGTGGCCGACGCTCCTCACCCTGATCATGTTTCCGGTGCTGGTCTGGATGTATGTTCATCTCGCGTTGGCGGAGGAGCGTGAGGCTGCCGCCGAGTTTGGCCAGGAATACGCCAGCTATTGCCTTCGGACCCCACGATTCATCCCGCGATGGGGAAACACGGCGCCCAGCGCACGTCCTCACTGACATCAGCGGCCCGGCGGGACGCCGCGACAAAGCCACCAAGGAGATTATCGTGATGGTTCATTGGTTCGATATGGCGGGATACGGTGTGGTCCATTGGTTGACCTTCGCCATCATGGCGCTGGCGCTGATTTATCCGATCGGTCGAATTCTCATGCGGATCGGCCTGTCGCCCTTTTGGGCGATACTGGCGTTCGTGCCCTTGTTCAATCTGATCGGGCTTTGGCTGCTTGCGTTTGTCGAGTGGCCGAGGCAG
Source organism: Pandoraea sp. B-6 (assembly GCF_000282835.1). Taxonomy (NCBI): domain Bacteria; kingdom Pseudomonadati; phylum Pseudomonadota; class Betaproteobacteria; order Burkholderiales; family Burkholderiaceae; genus Pandoraea; species Pandoraea sp. B-6. The sequence goes on from NZ_KB290537.1 coordinate 120,367, forward strand.
GATCCTAGGCGTTCCAGCTAACGGCGTTCCGACTTGACGGCAATGCGTCTCGGATACCAGGCACCGCCCGACGTCGCGGTGGCAACGGCGTCGGCGATCGCCCAGCCGTCGCGGGGCGAGTTCAACGCATATCCCGTCAGCCCTCCCGGGAGGTCAACGTGAAATGGCTTCAGGCAGTCAAAGGCTTATTCACCGCGTTGCTGCTTTGAGTGTGCCTTGGGGCGAGCGCCGAAGTTGCCATTCCCCCATTGACCGCCCGTGTCACCGACCTGACCGGCACATTGCCCCCTGAACAGACGGCCGCCCTGGAGCAAAAGCTGCAAGCCTTCGAGGCCGAGAAGGGCAGTCAGATCGGGATTCTGATCGTACCGACCACGCAACCCGAAGACATTGCGCAGTACTCCATTCGAGTCGTCGAACAATGGAAGCTCGGGCGCAAGGGCACGGATGACGGCGTGCTGCTGATTGTCGCCAAGGACGACCGGCGCGTGCGCATCGAGGTCGGCTTTGGTCTCGAGGGCGTGCTCATCGACGCCATCAGCAACCAGATCCTCCACGACGACATCGTTCCGCGCTTCCAGCAAGCCGACTTCTATGGCGGCGTGAGCGCCGGCGTCGAACGCATCATGCGCGTTGTCAACGGCGAGCCGTTACCGCCACCGAAACGCATCAGCGGTGAGGGAAACGACTCAGTGCGCCCCTTCCTGCCAGTCCTTTTGGTGCTGACGCTCGTCCTCGGCGGCGTGCTTCGATCGATCCTCGGCCGGGGCCCCGGCGCCGTCGCCACGGGCGGCGTTGTCGGCGTCATCGGCTGGATGCTGTCCGGAACCCTCATCCTCGGGGTTCTCGCCGGCGCGATCGCCCTCTTCTTTACGATGGTTGGCGGTTCCCATCTCGGGTTCTGGGGAATTGGCGGCATGGGCGGCTTCGGCGGGTCAGGGCGGGGCGGATTCGGTGGGGGCGGCGGTGGATTCGGCGGCGGCGGCGCCTCGGGGAGATGGTGATGCCAAATTTCCGGCGCTTGGGCCGACATCTGCTGATGACCCATTGGAAGGTCAGGCAAACCTTCCCGCGCAAGACGCTGCAGGCGATCGAGCGGGCCATCTCGGCCGGCGAAGCCAGCCACATCGGTCAACTCTGCTTTGTCGTCGAAGGCGCGCTGAGCTGGGCCGGACTGCTCAAGGGCCTCACCGCCCGCGAACGTGCCATCGAAGTGTTCTCCCAACAACGCCTATGGGATACCGAGCACAACACTGGCGTTCTGATTTACCTGCTGCTGGCGGATCGCAGCGTCGAGATCGTCGCGGATCGCGGCATCCATCAAAAAGTCGGGGCGCGAGAATGGAGCGCCGTGTGCCGGCAGATGGAAGCCGCCTTTCAGAAAGGCGAATACGAAGCCGGTGTCATCGCCGGCGTCGAGTCCGTTGGCCGGCATCTGCGGCGACACTTCCCTGCACGGGACGGCGGCACGAATGAGCTGAGCGACAAGCCCGTGGTCTTGTAACGGGGTGAGGGAGCGGCGCTATGCGCTCGGTTGGCGCGGAAATAGCAAGATGAAGGTGGTTTTGCCCTCCGAGCTCACGACATCGACCTTGCCGCGGTGAAGTTCCACGATGGATTTGACGATCGCCAGGCCAAGCCCCGTGTTCTTCGCGGATCCGTGACGAGACGGATCGACGCGATAGAAGCGCTCGAAAATTTTCTCGATATGTTCGGGCGCGATGCACTCCCCGAGGTTCATCACGCTGACGATGGCGTGGTGCGAGGATTCATGGGCGCAAAGCGTAATGGCGGTGCCGGCCACGGCATGCGCCAGCGCGTTCGATACGAGGTTGCTCACGGCGCGCCGAAACATGCCCGCGTCCGCCCAGATGCGAGCGTCTGCCTCGACAACGATGTCGACGCCAGCCTCCTCCGCCAGTCCCTGAAAGTAAGACGCAAGCCTGAGCAGTTCGCTTTGCGCATCGAGCGTGCCACGCGCCAAGTGCTGTGTGGCATTGTCGGTGCGAGCAAGGAACAGCATATTTTCCGTCATGCGCTGGAGCCGCTCGCATTCTTCGATGTTGGAGTCGATGAGTGCTTCGTACTCTTCGATCGTGCGGGTGCGCGACAACGTGATTTGCGATGAACTGATGACGTTGGCAAGCGGCGTGCGCATATCGTGCGCGAGATCGGACGAAAATTGCGAAAGTCTCACAAATGCGCGTTCCAGCCGGTCCAGCATTCGATTCACAGACAGCGCGATGTCCTGAAGCTCCAGCGGTCCGCCCCGAATGTCGAGTCGCTCGCCGAGGTTATGCGCTTCGATGCGCGAGGTCTGGCGACCGATGCTGCGGATCGGCCGGAACCCTCGTCTGGTAATGGCATACCCCAGCGTGCCGACCAACACCGCCCCTGCGGCCATCGCGAGAAGTACGTCAATGCGGTACCTGTCGAGCAGAGATCGGCGCTCGGACGCTGCGCGCACAAGCGAGACACGAACCGTGCCGCCCCCCGGCAACACCGCCTGCCCGGAGATACATCGCG
>NZ_KB290538.1:0-213 GCF_000282835.1 Pandoraea sp. B-6
GCCGACGCTGCGCAGAGGCGGCCGCGATACGTCACGTCGCGCTCGCCGATGAGCGTAGCCGCGACGTACGACAGCGGCGTGAGGTCGCCGCTCGCGCCGACCGAGCCTTCGGACGGAATGCGCGGCAGCACGTCGTGGGCGAGCAGGTGGACGAGTGCCTCGAGGAGTTCCGGGCGCACGGCCGAGTACCCCTGGGCGAGCGACGCCAGCCGG